>JACCZR010000209.1 GCA_013695855.1 Thermoleophilaceae bacterium | reverse complement strand
GGCCAGGAAGTAGCGCCCGAGCCACACCAGCGCGAGGGTGGCCGCACCGGCCAGCGCGGAGACGACCGCGGCGGCCAGCCCCGCACCAGAGACGAGCCCGTCGAACAGGCGCGGGGCGTCGGACTTGAGCACCGCGAGGCCGCCCAGGGTCAGCAGGCCGGCGACCGCGCCCGCTCCGAGCGCGCGCCGCTTGAAGGCGGTCACCATGTCGGGCAGCTCGGCGCGGTGGGAGTCGCCGGCCAGGAACACCGCCGAGAGGTACGCGCCGGTGGCCACGGCGAGCGCGCCCACCAGGAGGGACGTGGGGTTGACCCAGCTCGAGATCGGGTCGCCCGCGGCGTTGCCCACCGGCACCCGGCCCGACGCGATCCCGCCAAGCGCCGCGCCCATGAAGAAGGGGGTGACCAGCGAGGACAGGGCGAACACCGCGCCAAACGCGCGCGTCTCTCCGATAGTGGCCGCCTCGCCGCGCAGGGCGAAGGCCGCGCCGCGCAGCACGATCCCCACGACCGCGCCGAACAGCGGCACGTAGAGAGTCGAAGTGACCGAGCCGAAGGCCTTCGGGAAGGCGGTCCAGAAGATCACGAGCACGAAGATCAGCCACACGTGGTTGGCCTCCCACACCGGGCTCATCGAGCGCTTGATCATCCCTCTCACGCCGCCGCCCCTCCGCGCCCCGCCGGCGGTCAGGTCCCAGAAGCCGCCGCCGAAGTCCGCGCCCGCCAGCAGCCCGTAGGCCGTGAGCCCGGCCATCATCAGCGCGAGGCAGCTCAGGGCCATCAGCCCGAATCTCCCGGGGCCTCGGGACCCGCCTGCGGCGGGTGGCGGGTCAACCGCCTCAGCAACCAGACCACCGCTGCGCCGAGCGCCGCGTACAGCACCACGAGGAAGGCGTACCCCACCTCGAGCCCGTCGGCGCTCGTCACGGCCTGGGGGGTGCGCATGACCTCGTAGACCACCCAAGGCTGGCGTCCCACCTCGGTGGTGATCCACCCCGCTATCAGCGCCACCACCGCCAGCGGGCCCGCGGCGACCACGGCCCTGTAGAACCACTTCGAGCGGGGCAGCCGCCGGCGGCGCCACCACGTGAACAGGTAGACCACGGCCAGACCGGCCAGGGCGGTCCCGATGGCCACCATCAACTGGAAGGAGAAGTGCACGACGTTGACCGGCGGCTGGTCTTTCTTGGGCACCGAGTTGAGCCCGGCCACCTCACCGTTGGGGTCGTGGTCGGCCAGCAGCGAGAGGAGCTTCGGCACCGGGATGCCGTACTTCAGCTTGCCGTCGACGTAGACCCCGCCGAGCGTGAACTCCGCCCCCGTCTTGGTGTCGGCCAGGCCCTCGAAGGCGGCGAGCTTGACCGGCTGGCGGTCGGCCACCGTGCGCGCCGCCCAGTCGCCCACGACGATCTGCACCGGCGCCGCCAGGGCGGCGATGGTCAAGGGCACAACCAGGGCGATGCGGTGGTAGCGGTCGCGACGGCCCTTCAGCCAGGCGCGCGCGTAGACGCCGGCCACGATGAAGCCCGTCACCAGGTAGCCGGCGATGTACATGTGCACGAACTCGTGGGCCAGGAAGTCGTTGAACAGGGCCTCCCAAGGGCGCACGTTGGTGACCTTGCCGTCCACCACGTCAAAGCCCGTCGGGTTGTTCATCCAGCCATTCACCGCGATCACCGTCAGCGAGCCGGTGACACCGGTGATGACCACCGGGATTCCGCACAGGAAGTGCAGCCTGGGCTTCAGGCGGTCCCACCCGTACACGTAGATCGCGATGAAGATCGCCTCGATGAAGAAGGAGAAGCCCTCCAGCACGAAGCCCAGGCCGAAGACCTCGCCGAAGGTGGCCGTGAAGTTCGGCCACAGCAGGCCGAACTCGAACGAGAGGACCGTGCCTGTGACCACGCCGACGGCGAAGAGGATGAGCGTCACCTTCGACCAGCGCTTGGCGAGCGCCTTGTAGACCGGGTCACCGGTGCGCAGCCACAGACCCTCGAGGAAGAGGATCATCGCCGGGAAGGCGATCCCGAAGCAGACCAGCGGAATGTGCACCGCCAGCGAGAGCGCCTGCATCTGGCGCGCCTCGAGGAGGTCGGGCTGAGGCCCCGGGTCGCCGAGGCCGCCGGTGACCTGCGCGAGCAGGCCGAGATCGATCATCGCCCGGCATGATCCCACGATCGAGGGAGCGTGCGCTCTAGTCGAAGCGCACGAGGCGCTTCTTCGCTTCGGGCTCGGCGAAGGCGGCCAGCGCTTCGGCTTCTGCTTCGATCGCCTTTCGGTCGCCGGCCTTCAGCCTGCGCAGCGACTCCACCACCACCGTGGCCTTCTTGTCCAGCCGCCAGAAGGCGGCGACGGTGCCGTCCACCAGCACCGTCGCCCGCACGCGCAGGTTCTTCGAGGTGAGCTTCGCGCGGTCGGCCTCTGAGATCACGCGGGTGCGGTCGGCGTGGGCGAGCACGAGGTTGTCGAACTCACCGAGCAGCCGCACGGGCGCCTCGGCGTCCTCGGAAGGGCGCGGTGCGCCGGGCAGGTCGAAGAGCTCACGGCCCTTCTCGTCGCGGAAGGCCTCGAGCTCTGAGCGCAGGCCCTCGAACACCTCGCCGAGCCCACCCACTCCGGCCCAGGCCTCGGCGTCGCGGGTGGTGGCAGGGCCGAAGGCGCCCAGGTAGCGGCGCACCAGCTCGTTGCGATCTGCGCTCTTGCGAAGGGGCTTGCCCAGCCAACGCTCGGCGTCGGCGAAGGGGGCCTTTGGGGTGAAGCCCCAACGGCCCCCGTCGGGGACGCGCACGAGCGGGACGTGGGTGCGGACCACCGCCGCGAGGGCGCGGATGTCCGCCTCGGGATGGCACTCGGCAAGCGCGTCGCGAAGCTGCTTGGCGCTGAGGACCTCGGACTCGTCGAACAGCGAGCGGGCCTGCCGGACCAGCTCCGGCACGTCGAGGCCCTCGGCGCGTCTGCCCAGCACCCGCAGCATGGCCTCTCCGACAGCGGGTGCGACAGCCGAGCGAAGGCGGATGAAGTCCTTCGAGGGGAGCAGGTGCAGCGTTCCGCGCATGACGGTGGCACGCACGACCTGCCTGCTCTCGATCGCCTCCGCCAGCTCGGCTTCGTCGAACCCCTTCAAGCGCGACCACAGTCCGAGGTAGGGCGGCCCAGGCTCTTGGGCCTGCATGCCCGCGAGCCGACCGATCGCCTCGGGGGCGGGCAGCTCGTGGCGCCCGAGCAGCAGCTGGCGTGCCAAGGTGGCGCGCCCCAGTGCCCGCGTGGAGAGGACCTCCTCGCCCACTAGGCCTACGCGGAGACGGCGAAGTGCAGCCGAGCGCGATCGAAGCGCTCGATCTGCTCGGTGCCCAGCGCGGCGGCGGGCGTCAGACAGCCCGTGCGATCAGGCGTGGCGCCGGGCTCGGCCAGCAGCAGCCCGGCCTCGCCGAGCATCCTCGCCGTGGCGAGATAGCCGGGGTGTCCCTCCCCGTCAACGGTCACCTGCACTTCGCGGCCCGCGCCGGCTCGACCGGTCACGATCATGTGCCAGTCCCAGCCCTCCAGGCGATCGGCGGCTGGGCCGAAGCCCGAAGAGGGGAACACCGAAGCCAGGCCGTGCGAGAGACGGCGCCTGAGCTCGGCGGGAGCGGACGCCACGCCGGCGATCGCCGCCTGGCTGCCCGAGATGGCTGCGGCGGCCGCCATTCGCAGAGGCAGGGCAGCGGGCGGCCCGGGGATGCGCACTCCCTCGCGGTAGCGCAGCGGCGCGTCGCCGCGCAGCGCGGTCGAGCGGTGGATCACCGCCGGATTGATGAACGCGGCCGGCTGCATGGGCGCCAAGACCGACCCATCGGTGCCCCGCCGTGGCCTCACCGAGATCGGGCTGGCGCGCCGAACCTTCTCGGCCGCCGCCGGGTCGGTGATCAGGCAGGCAGGGTCCTTGAAGTCGAACTCGTCGTCGCCGGCCGCGATGGCGGCCATGCTCTGCAGCGTTCCGCCCGAGAGGACGTCCGAGGGACGCGGCGGCCACGGCAGGCCGCCGATCTCCACCTCGAGGTCGGCTCCCTCCAGCGCCTCGCCGAAGCGCTCGCGGGCGGCCTCGGCGGCGAGCAGCACCGCGAGGTCCGCGGGCAGCGCCTCGAAGCCGCTCACCTGCACCACCTTCACCCCGGCCTCCGCCGCCGTGGAGTCGAACTCGTCGATCATGCGCCGGACGAACGGGATCTCACCCGTGAGGTCCACGTAGTGTGCGCCGCCCGCCACGCACGCCTCGATCACCGGGCGCCCGTGGTGGGTGTAGGGGCCGACCAGGTTCAGCACCACGCGTGTGCGCGAGGCCATCGCAGCCAGCGACGCCTCGTCGGTCACGTCGGCCACGATGGTCTCCGGCGCGCTCACCCCGCACTCCCCGAGCACGCTCTTCGCCTTGGCGGCATCGCGCGCGGCGGGCGCCCAGCGCGCCCCGCTTTGCTCGGCGCGCTCGGCCAGGTAGGCGCACACCCGGCGTCCCGTGACGCTGGTAGCCCCGAAGACCACGACGTCGAGCTCGCGCTCACCCACGGCGGGGCACCGTACCGCCGCAGCGCAGGCCGAGCGTTGGTCGACCGAGCACCGTCGGTCGCTCGTCTATGCGCTGCCGGCGTCGAACTCCGCCACCAGCCGCTTGGGGCCGCGTAAACGCCACGACTCGGTGAGCAGCTCGAGCAGCTCCTCGCGGTCCACGGCCTCGAGGCGCACCAGCACCATCGCGTAGCCGTCGTAGTGCGCAACGGTGAAGAACTTCTCGGGCTCGGCGCGAATGAGGAACTCCTTCTCGTCTAGGTCCGCGCACCAGATGGCCAGCACTCCGGGCTCCTCGCGCATGCGCGCGAACAGGCGGTCCTTGACGCGGAACCCGGGCGTCCCGTAGGACGACTTCTCGATCGTCTCGGGGAGCGAGAGGGCGAGCTCGCGGACATCGCTCAGCGAGGCCACGAGGCGCAGTATGGTCGGCATCGGTGCAGGGCATCCCACCGATCGACCCCACCCAGCCGCCCTCACGTGCCAAGAAGCTCATGCACCGCGCGGGCATGAGCAAGGCTGGACGCTGGTTCGGCATCGAGGTTGGCTCCCGGGTGGACCCGACCCTGCTCAGGCTCACCCGGGGGCGCTTGGCCACCACCTCGTTCTTCCCGCTGGTGCTCATGACGGTGCCCGGGCGAAGGAGCGGCACGCCTCGCACCGTGCCGCTCGTCTACTTCACCCAGAGCGAGGAGGTGATTCTCACGGCCTCGAGCTTCGGCCGCGCCAAGCACCCGGCCTGGTACCTCAACGCCAAGGCCCATCCGGAGGTGGAGCTTGCGGCAAAGGGGATCAAGCTGGCCTATCTGGCGCGCGAGGCCGAGGGCGAGGAACGCGACCGCCTATTCGCTTTGTCCAAGCGCCTCTACGCGGGCTACGGGCTCTACGAAGAGCGGGCCACGCAGCGCACCATTCCCGTGCTGGCACTCCGCCCGCGCTGAATAGTCTGAGAGGCAGATGCCCCGCAGGCACACTGTGGTCAACCCCGACGCGGTGGAGCGCTACATCCGCGGCGCCGTCATGCCGCGCTTCATGCAGCGCCTGCGCGACATCGACGCCGGGCTGCGCCAGCACGCGCTGCGCCTCGGGCGCCACTACGCCCAGCTGCAGGAGGAGTGCGCCGGCGACCCCGAGGCCTTCGAGCGCCGCTGGCGCGAGCTGGCCCGGCGTTGGAGCTTCGACGAGGTGAATGCGCTCATCGAGCAGCACAACGAGTACTACCCGATCGAGCGCAACCTGCCGGTGAGCACGCGTACCGGCGAGTACCTCACGGTGAGCGGGCGACCGTACACGCGCGAGCTCGCCGGTCCCGAGTGGATACTCGTGCGCTTCCCGGCGGTGCTGGCCTAGGGTCGGGCGATGGCTGCCACCGCAGG
>JACCZR010000170.1 GCA_013695855.1 Thermoleophilaceae bacterium | reverse complement strand
GCGTTCGCCTGCCCGCGCGGCCCGCGGCCGAGCAGGCCGCGCAGCGCCGTGGCCATGCGCTCGCGGCCCCGGCGCGGGCGATGGATCGACGAGTCGTCGGATACCTGGAACGCCGCCCACCCGCCCGGCCGCAGCACCCGGCCCATCTCGCGCACGTAGCCGAGCGTCAGCCCCGGGTCGGGGAGGTGCTGGAAGACCACATACGAGATGCACGCGTCGGCGCCGGCGGACTCGACCCCGGCCAGGGAGGTGCCATCGCCGGGCAGCCAATCCACGTTGCCGAGGCCCGGGCTCAGCTCCTGGGCGCGCGCGAGCATGGCCTCGGAGACGTCGAGCGCCTGAACGTGCTCCGCCCGCGCCGCGAGCGCCCGGGTCTGCCGCCCCGCCCCGCAGCCGATCTCCACGACTCGGTCGCCGGGATCGAGGGCCACTCCAAGCGCCTCGAGCATCACGTCCAGGGAGTGCTCGCCGTTGGCGAAGAAGCGTTCGGCGTCGGGGTCGGCGTACCAGAGCTGGTTATCGACGAAGAAGAGGGCGTTCTCCCGGGCCCGGTCGTCCCAGAAGCGCGCCATCCGCTGTCGGTCCGGCACTAGAGCCAGCCGCGGTAGCGAAAGAAGCCCAGCATGCTGCCGAGCAGCAGCACCATCGACACCATGATGACCCAGAAGGCCTCGATGTTGCCCTCGCCGGGCACCTCGACGTTCATGCCGAAGATGCTGGCGATGAGGGTCAGCGGAAGGATCACGACGCTGAAGGCGGTGAGCACCCGCAGCACCTCGTTCACGCGGTGCGAGAGCACGGACTCGTTGGTCGACTCGAGCGCCTCGACCACCTCCTTGTAGTTCTCGAGTAAGTCCCAGATGCGCTCGGAGGCATCGTTGATGTCGTCGAAGTAGATGTCGAGGTCGTCGGGCAGATAGCGCTGCTTGGTGCGCTCCAGATCGCGCAGCACCGCGCGCTGCGGACGGATCACCTTGCGAAAGTTGATGATCTCCTGCTTGGCGTTGGAGAGGTCGCGCACGACCTCGGCGGAGCGCCCTTCGAAGATCTCCTGCTCGAGGCGCTCGAGCTTGTTGCCCATCTTTCGCAGCATGGGAAAGCAGTAGTCGAAGGCCTGGTCGACGATCTGATAGAGCAGGAGCCCCGAGCCCCTGGAGAGCATCTCGTCGCGCGTCTCCTCCGAGGAGCGGCAGCGCTCGAACAGGTACTCGAGGGGCGGGAGGTCGGTGTTCGGCAGCGTTACCACGAAGTCCGGCCCCACGAAGAGGTCCAGCTCGGCGGCGTTCAGGCGGCCGACGGCCTTGTCGTATACGGGGAAGTGCAGGACGATGAACAGGTAACCCGGGTACTCGTCGATCTTCGGGCGCTGGTTGCGCGAGCCCACGTCCTCGAGGTCGAGCGCATGGAACTCGAAGTGCTCCTCGAGCCAGGCGCGGTCAGCCGACCCGGGGTGCTCGATGTTGATCCAGCGCAGGCCGTCGCCCTCGAGGGGGGCGGCGCCGTCGGCGAGCACCCCCTCGCGGGTGACGATCTCGACGTTGGGCTCGGCGTGGGGCCTAGCGGACGCGACCCGTTCGCGGGCGGCTCGCCTGAGGCGGGGCTTGGGCAGGCTCGGCATCGGTCGGTCTCAGGGGGTCATCGCTCACGAACGCTCTTCGGCGAGTCTAGCCCCGTCGCTGTGGCTTCGGGCAAAGAGGACGGTCTCCTCGGGGGCGGGAAGGAAGTGGTCGAGGGTGAGCTCGTAGCCGAGGTCGAGGCCCGCGATGTGGCCCGGCAGCTCGACCAGGTCTTCGAGATGGTGGTAGACCGAGACGGCGAGCTTGGGGCGATCGCGCCCCAGCGTGTCGCCGGCGCCCTGAAGCGCGCGCAGCTCGGCACCCTCTACGTCGAGCTTGATGAAGTCCACCCGGTCCATCGTCCCCGAGCGCACGAGCTCGTCGATCGTGGTCGTCAGCACCGACTGGCCGCCCTCTGCGCCGGTCACGCTGGTGCGCCCGAGAGCCGGGTCGAAGCGAAGCTCCTCGGCGGGTCTGTCCCAGAGAGGGTGCTCTACCACCTCGACCCGCTCGGCCAGACGGGGATTTGCCTCGAGGTTGAGGCGCAGCTGAGCGAGGTTGGCCGGCTCGAACTCGAGGCAGATCACCCTGCCCTCCGGGCCGACCCGGTCGGCGAAGTACAGGGCGGTGTCGCCCATTCCCCCGCCCGCGTCGATCACCACGTCGCCCTCCTCGGCCTCGACGGGCTGCGGGCCGCGGCGCCCGGCGTACTGCTCGAGCACGAAGAACTCCACCACCTGGGTCGGGAGCCCGAGCAGCGTGATCGGCCCCTCGCGGCCGGGGATGCGGTAGGTGCCGAACTGGGGCACGAGACCCGGCGCCGGCCCGGTGCGCAGCTCTGCGTCCACCCGGGCCGCCTCATGCCAGAAGCCGTCGATCGTGACGGGAAGGCGCACGTGGCGGGGGCCCAGCGCGCGGAAGGCCAGCAGGTCCACCAGCAGCTCGCGCGAGCGCTCGTCGGCCAGCAGCCCGTCGGTGCGCTCGAGCCCGTCGAGCAGGGGGCCGAGGCGGGCGAGGAAGCGCGCCGCCTCGCCGCGGTCGTACCCGCGGCGGCCAATGCCGGCGCGGGCCAGGGCGCCCTGGAGGAGGTCGCGGACGCGGTCGCGGTGGGTGAGCCGCCAGCCGCTCTTGAGGTCGAAGCCGCTGCCCGTGCCCGAGACGTGCTCACCGGTGGCGGTCAGCACACGCTCGAACAGGCGCTGGGCAAATCCCTCGTCCGCGCGGGTGGGGGGCCCGGCGGCCACGGCGCCAACATAGTGGCCGACCGGACATCGTCGGCTCCTCGTGTATCCTCTATGCCGACATATCGCCGTTACATCGAGAGGGGTGGAGGGACATGGCCCTTTGAAGCCCCGGCAACCATCCGGTCCGGCTCCAAGCCGGGCAGGCAGGGTGCCAATTCCATCGAGATGTGACGAGGCTCCTTTTACCGGTGGCCTCCGTCACGCCGATAGGCGGCGGATCCAACGGAAAGGGGCAAGGTCATGTCGGTCGTTTCTTTGAGTTGTAGGGAGTGTGGCGAGCAGTACGCGCTCGAGGCGAGCTACGTCTGCGAGGTCTGCTTCGGGCCCCTGGAGGTCCGCTATGACCTCAGCGGGCTCGACGCCGCGGAGACCCGCCGCAAGATTCAGGCGGGCCCGGCGTCGATCTGGCGCTACGCGGACTTCCTGCCCTTCGACAAGCCGCCGCGCAGCGCGCTGGGCGCCGGCATGACGCCCCTGCTGCGCGCCGACCGCCTGGCCCGGGAGCTGGGACTGGGGGAGGTGTGGGTCAAGAACGACGCTGCCAACCCCACGCACTCGTTCAAGGACCGCGTGGTGACCGTGGCGCTGGCCAAGGCCCAGGAGCTGGGCTACCAGGTGGTGGCCTGCGCCTCCACCGGCAACCTCGCCAACTCCGTGGCGGCCCACGCCGCGGCCGCCGGCCTCGAGTCCTACGTGTTCGTGCCCAGTGACCTCGAGGAGCAGAAGATCCTGGCGACCGGTGTCTACGGCACCAAGCTCGTGGCCGTGCAGGGCAGCTACGACGACGTCAACCGCCTATGCACCGAGCTGTCCTCGGATCGCGACTGGGCCTTCGTGAACGTGAACCTGCGGCCCTACTACGCCGAGGGGTCCAAGACGCTGGCCTTTGAGATCGCCGAGCAGCTCGGCTTTGAGGTGCCCGACCGCGTGGTGGTGCCGGTGGCCTCGGGCTCGCTGTTCACCAAGATCGCCCGCGGGTTCGACGAGTGGCACGAGGTGGGCCTGCTCGACCGCGGCGCACCCACGATGAACGGCGCCCAGGCGCTCGGCTGCTCGCCCGTCGCGCAGGCCTTCGAGGCCGGCCACGAGGTCTGCCGGCCGGTGCGGCCGAAGACCATCGCCAAGTCGCTGGCCATCGGCAACCCCGCTGACGGCCCCTACGCGCTTGACCTGGCGCGGCGCTCGGGCGGGTCGATCGACTCGGTTGCCGACGACGAGATCCGCGAGGGCATCTCGCTGCTGGCCCGGACCACCGGCGTGTTCACCGAGACGGCCGGCGGCGTGACCACCGCGGTGCTTCGCAAGCTGGCCGAGCGGGGGGACATCGACCCCTCCGAGCGGGTGGTGCTGGTGATCACCGGGGAGGGCCTGAAGACGCTCGACGCTGTGCGCGGGACGTTCGACACCACCGTGGTCGAGCCGACCGTCGAGTCGTTCGAGGCGGCGCTTTCGCAGGACTTGCTGGCCGCTGCGTAGACTGCCCGCCCGATGTCCGTCACGGTGAAGATCCCGACTCAGCTGCGCAGCGTCACGGGCGGCGAGTCCGACACAGAGGTCGAGGACGCCGGCACGGTCGGGGACGTCCTCGATCGCCTCTACGAGCGCTACGACGGCCTGCGCAGCCGCATCGCCGAGGACGGCGACCTGCGCCGGTTCGTGAACGTCTACGTGGGCGGCGAGGACATCCGCTTCCTCGACGGGCTCGAGACGTC
>JACCZR010000150.1 GCA_013695855.1 Thermoleophilaceae bacterium | reverse complement strand
CACCGCCGCGCTGCCGGGCTGGCTGACCCACTACAACTTCGCCAGACGTCATGGCTCCCTCGGCCACAAGCCGCCCGCAGCTCGACTCGTCGAGCTGGGAACAACGTCATGAGTAGCTACAGCTAGCCCAGCCGCTCCACCAGCATCGCCTCGCCCTGGCCGCCGGCCACGCACATGGTCTCGAGGCCGATGGTCTTGTCGTCGCTCTCCAGGCCGTTGATCAGCGTGGTCATGATGCGGGCGCCGGTCATGCCGAACGGGTGCCCGAGGGCGATCGCCCCGCCGTGCGGGTTCATCTTCTCCAGCGGGATGTTGCACTCGGCCATGATCGGGATGACCTGGGCGGCGAAGGCCTCGTTGAGCTCGACCGTGTCGACGTCCTCGATGGTCATGCCCGCGCGGTCGAGCACCTTCCTGATCGCGCCGATGGGCGCCACGCCCATGATCTCGGGCTCCAGGCCGGCGGTGGCCGCGGTGATGATCCGCGCGCGCGGCTTGAGCCCAAGCTCGTCGGCCTTTTCGCGGGACATGACCAGCGTGGCCGCGGCGCCGTCGTTGAGCGGGCAGGAGTTGCCGGCCGTGACCGTGCCCTTGCCGTCGGTGCGAAAGACGGGCTCGAGCGATGCCAGCTTCTCGAGCGTCGAGCTCGCGCGCGGCCCGTCGTCCGTTACCACCTCGCTGCCGTCGGGGCCCTTCACCGGCACGATCTCGCGGTCGAAGAAGCCCGATTCCTGGGACTGCACGGCAAGCTCCTGGGAGCGCTGGGCGTACTTGTCCATGTCCGGGCGGCTGACCTCGTATCTCTCGGCCACGTTCTCAGCGGTCAGGCCCATCGAGATGTAGGCGTCGGGCTGGGCGTCGTTGCCCTGCAGCTTCTCGTTCTGGTCGGCCAGGCCGGCGGGCTCGGTGCGCTCGTTGAAGCGGCTGACCCACTCCAGGCCGGCGGCGATGTAGGTCTCGCCCTGACCGGCCACCACGTTGTTGGCGGCCAGCTTGATCGCCTCGAGCGACGACGCGCAGTAGCGCGACACCGTCACGCCGGTGACCGTGTTGGGCAACCGGTCGGATAGCAGCACCGCGATGCGGGCCACGTTGAAGGACTGCAGGCCCTGCGGCATCCCGCAGCCGGCGATCACGTCCTCGACGGATTCGGGCGCCACGTCGGGGTTGCGCTCGAGCAGCTGGTCGAGCACGTACGCCGCCGTCTCCTCGGGGCGAAGGCCGGCCAGCGAGCCCTTGAAGGCGCGGCCGATGGGGGTGCGGACGGAATCCACGATCACTGCTTCGGGCATGGAAGAGAGGTGCTCCTAAGGTCGACTGCGGGAGTGATTTGCCCCTGCCGGCTTCCAGCCGGCAGTTGTCAGACAACGGCCGCCCTCCGGGCGCCCGAGACCGAGAAGGGTATTAGCGTCGAGGATCGTGACTGGGCCGCTACACGGCGAGCGCGTGACCCTGCGCGACATCGAGGAGGGCGACGCGGCCGCTCTGCGGTCGTCGCACCGCACGCCTGAGGTCTCGAAGTGGTGGAAGCTCCCGAGCGACGAGTTCCCCTTCGAGGGCGACGAGCGCGACAACCAGTTGACGATCGAGCGCGACGGCCAGGTGGTGGGCCTGATCCAGTTCATGGAGGAGACCGAGCCCGACTACCGCCACGCCGCGATCGACATCTTCGTGGACCCCGCCCACCACCGGCAGGGCGTGGCCTCGGACGCCATCACCACGCTCGTGCGCCACCTGACCGAGGAACGCGGCCACCACCGCATCACCATCGACCCGGCGGTGGCCAACGTGGCGGCGGTCCGCTGTTACGAACGGGTGGGCTTCCAGTCGGTGGGGGTGTTGCGCGAGTCCTGGCGCGACGCCGACGGCGTCTGGCGCGACTGCCTGTTCATGGAGCTGATCGTCAGGAAGCCGGCGCGGCCAGGGCCAGGCTGAACAGCCCCTCGTCGTCGCAGAACAGCCGCGTGAGCTCCAGGCCCGCCGCCCCGAGCTCGGACTCGATCCGCTCTTGCGTGAACTTCGACGAGATCTCGGTTCGGATCTCCTCGCCCTCGGCCAGGTCGACCTCCAGGCCCGCTCCCGGCACGCTCACGTTCTGGTCGCGAAGCGATCGCAGCCGCATCTCGATGCGCGCCGCCTCGGGGTCGAAGAAGGCCACGTGCTCGTAGGCGTCGAGGTCGAAGTCCGCCCCCAAGCCCTCGTTGACCGCCTTCAGCACGTTCAGGTTGAAGGCGGCCGTGACCCCGACGGCGTCGTTGTAGGCGGCCTCCAGCAGCGCACGGTCCTTGACCAGGTCCATGCCCACCAGCAGGTGGTCGGAGGGCCCCATCTGCTCGCGCACGCGCGCTAGGAACGCCGCGCGCTCGTCGGGATAGAGGTTGCCCACGGTCCCCCCGAGGAACGCGATCAGCCGGTGGTCGCCGTCGGGGAGGCGATCGAGGTCGCGCCCGAAGTCGCCCACCACCCCGTGCACGCGCATGCCCGGCAGGACCTCGGTCAGCTCGGTGGCGCAGGCCTCGACCACCGACAGGTCGATGTCGAAGGGCACGTAGCGGTCGAGGACGCCGGCCCCGGCCATCGCGTAGAGCAGCGCACGGGTCTTCGAGGCCACGCCAGAGCCAAGCTCGACCAGCTCGTCGGCCCCCGAGAGCGCCACGATCTCCGGCGAGCAGCGGTTGAGTATCGAACGCTCGGCGCGGGCGGGGTAGTACTCGGGCTGTGCGGTGATCTGGTCGAAGAGCTCCGAGCCGCGCGCGTCATAGAAGAGCTTGGGCGGCAGCTCCTTCAACGGCCGGCGGGTGAGGCCCTCGCGAACCTCCTCGCCCATGTCCGCCGCTCCGCCGGCGTGGCGGTCGATGGTGATCTCCGGGGCGGCGGCGCTCACCCGGACACGTCCGAGGCGCAGCGAAAGCCGGCGAATATCTGCCGACGGTAGGGAAGGTCCCAGTTGCGGAAGGTGGTCCGCGCTACCCGTGGGCGCGTGGCCCAGGAGCCGCCACGCAGCACGCGGTGGGTGTCGCCGAAGAAGACCTCCGAGTACTCGGGATAAGGGAAGGCGCTGAAGCCGGGGTAGCCCCCGAAGGCGCTCGCGGTCCATTCCCAGGCGTCTCCCAGCATCCCCAGCGCGCCGGCCTCGGAGGCCGCTTGCGCCGGCCGGGGCCCGAAGGCGAGCTGGTCGAGGTTGGCCGAGCCCGCCTCGGTGCCCGAGGCCGCGCGCTCCCACTCGGCTTCGGTGGGCAGCCGCCGCCCGGCCCAGCGGGCAAAGGCATCGGCCTCGTACCACGAGACGTGCATCACCGGCAGGTTGGGGTCGAGGGGCTCGGTGCGCTCGAACCGGCGCTCCTCGCCGTGCTCGGTCCAGTAGCGGGGCCGCTCGAGCCCTCGCGCCTGCGCCCAGGCCCATCCCTGGGCGTCCCAGACCTCCCTCCAGCGGTAGCCCCCGTCCTCCACGAACTGCGCGAAGCCGGCGTTGGAGACCGGGCGCGAGTCGATCTCGAACGCGGGCAGGTAGACCCCATGACGTGGGCGCTCGTTGTCGTAGGCGAAGCCGTCGCCGGGGTCGCCCATCAGGAACTCGCCCGCGGCGATCCTCACCCGGGGCGGCGAGGTCACGGCGCCCTCCCAGTCGCGCGGGCGCTCGGGTGTGTAGGTGCCCGGCTCGGCGAGCTGAAGGGTCTGCAGCATGGTCTCGCCGTGCTGGTGCTCGTGTTGGAGCACCATTTCCATGACGAAGGGGTCGGCGCGATCGAGCACGCCGAGGACGCGCTCGCGCACCCCGTCGAGGAAGTCGATCGCGTCGCTCAGGCGCAGGTAGGGCATCTCGCCGCGATCGGCCCTGGTGGACTCCGCGGCGTCGTAGACCTTCGCGAGCCCAGGATGCAGGGGCTCGAGGCCCGTACGGCGACACAGCCACAGCTCCTCGAAGGCGGCGATGTGCCCCAGGTCCCACACCAGCGGGCTGTTCAGCGGGTCGTGGACGCGGTTGAGGTCGTCTTCGTCGACCCCGTCGATCAGCGCCAGCGTGCGCGCCCGCGCTTCCGCGAGCAGCTCGCCGAAGTCCTCGACCAGCACGTCGGCCCCTTCGGGGGGCAGGGTTTTGCTCTCGTCAGGCGCCATGGCGACCGGTCGCTCGAAGGCTAGCCGCCCGCGACCGCCACAAACGCGCCTGTTCTCAGTCCGTAACCCGGTCCACCAGGAACGAGATGCGCACCAGCGCCCGCCACTCGTCCAGGTTTTCGCCGCGCAGGCCGGTCGACACCACGTCGACGGCCTTGATGTTGCGCAGCGACTGCCTCGCCTCGTCGAGCGCGGCCTTCGCGGCGGCGTCGGAGCTCTCGGGCGAGCTTCCCACCACCTCGATGATCTTGGTCACCGCCAAGCGCCCCCCCTTTGGTTGCCTCGTGGCGACCATACCCGGGGCCCGCCGGCTCTTTACCCCTCCGTGGGGGAGGTGTAGGTTTGCCCCGTGGAGGCGAGCGCACAGAAGGCAGGGGGCTACCTCAGCCTCGCTCGCCTCTCCATGGCCGAAGGCGCGGGGATGGTGGCCGCGCTGGTGTTCGGCCTCTCCCTGTTCGTGCCCTGGTTCACCACCAGCGACAACCCCAACTCGAAGATCGACTCGGCGGGCACCGGTCCCAACAGCGAGGCCACCGCCTGGGAGACCTTCAGCATCCTGCAGTACGCGCTGCTCGCCATGGCCATCGCGCCGTTCGTGCTCGCCTGGATCGTCGCTCGCGGCCACAAGCTCACCTGGAAGCCGGGCGAGGTGACGATGATCGTGGGGATCACCGCCTTCATCCTGGTGATCTGCAACGGGATCATCCTGGGCAAGCCGGACCCGAACATCGAGGTCGGTCTCACCTACGGCTACCTGCTCGCGATAGTCACGTCACTGGGAATGGCGGTCTGCGGCTTCATCCGCCAGGCCACCTACGTCGACGCGAAGAAGCCACCGGGCGTCATTTGAGCGAGGCACCCCCCCGCCGCGACCGCAACCTCGCTCTCGAGCTGGTGCGGGCCACCGAGTACGCCGCGCTGGGCGCTTCGCGCTGGGTCGGTCGCGGCGAGAAGGAGGAGGCCGATGGCGCCGCGGTGGACGCCATGCGGCTGATGCTCGGCAGTGTGGCCATGGACGGGGTGGTCGTGATCGGCGAGGGCGAAAAGGACGAGGCGCCCATGCTCTACAACGGCGAGCAGGTGGGCGACGGCTCGGGTCCGCAGGTCGACGTCGCCGTCGATCCCCTCGAGGGCACCGAGCTGTGCGCCAATGGCCAGCCCAATGCGCTGGCCACCATCGCTGTCTCCGAGCGCGGCACGATGTTCGACCCGGGGCCGTGCTTCTACATGGAGAAGATGGCCACGTCACGCGACCTCGCGCACCTGCTCGACCTCGATCGCCCGCTGTCGGAGACGCTTCGGGCCATGGCCTCCGAGAAGGGGGTCGACATGGGCGACATCGTGGTGATCATCCTCGACCGCTCGCGCCACGAGGACGCCATCCGGGAGATCCGAGAGGCCGGTGCGCGCATCCGCCTGATCCCCCACGGCGACGTCTCGGCGGCGCTGACCGCGGTGACCGAGGACTCCGACGTGGACCTGCTCTACGGCATCGGCGGTACGCCCGAGGGGGTGCTTGCGGCCGCGGCGATCCAGTGCATTGGCGGCCAGATCCTGGGTAGGCTGTGGCCGGGCAGCGACGAGGAGCGCCAGGCCGCCCTCGACGCCGGCTACGACCTCGAGGAGGTGCTCGACCGCGACCGCCTCGTCTCGGGGGAGGACGTCTACTTCTCGGCCACCGGCGTCACCTACGGGGAGCTGCTGGAGGGCGTGCACTTCGCCGGTGACGCGGCCTTCACCGAGTCGGTGAGCATGCGCTCGCGCTCGGGAACCGTGCGGAAGGTGAGCGCCAAGCACAACCGCGAGAGGCTGCGCACGATGATCGGCGAGCGCTTCGGCTGACCGCGCCGGCGCACGCTGCTTCTTTGATGTCAGCCCGGACGCGTCGAGCCACGCCCGGCGCGTCGCTCGAGCGCCTCAATCTCCTCGAGCGCCTGACCGGCTCCCAGCGCCACGCAGGCAAGCGGGTCCTCGGCCAGGCGCACCGTAAGGTGGGTCTCGGCTTCGAGGCGCTCCGCGAAGCCCCTGAGCAGACCGCCACCGCCGGCCAGCAGCAGGCCCCGGTCGGTCAGGTCTGAGGCGAGCTCCGGCGGCGTCTGCTCGAGTGTGCCGGTGACCGCCGCCACGATGTCGGCCACGAGCGGCTCGAGGGCGTCGCGCAGCTCCTCGCTGGTCACCTCTACCTCGCGGGGGAGCCCCGTGACCGGGTCTCGGCCCCTCACCGCCTCGCGCTCCTCGCTTGAGTCCGGGCGCACGCTGCCCACCTGGCGCTTGAGCTGCTCGGCGCTTCGCTCGCCGATTGCCAGCCCGTGGCGCTCGCGCAGGAAGCTCGCAACGGCCTCGTCGAAGTCATAGCCCCCGACCCTGACCGAGCGCGAGGCGACGATCGCCCCGAGCGAGAGCACCGCCACTTCGCTGGTCCCGCCGCCCACGTCGACCACCGCATTGGCCCGCGGCTGGTCGATCTCCAGACCGGCGCCGATCGCGGCGGCCAGCGGTTCCTCGATCAGGTGGGTGGAGCGCGCCCCCGCGGCCAAGCAGGCCTCGGTGAGCGCGCGCTGCTCGACATCGGTGATGCCCGACGGAGCGCACATGATCACCCTCGGATGCGTGAAGCGCCCGCTCTGCACCCTCCCGATGAAGTGGCGCAGCATCTGCTCGGTGACCTCGAAATCGGCTATCACGCCGTGGCGCAGCGGCCGCACCGCCGCTATCGACGCCGGGGTTCGGCCGATCATCCGCTGGGCCTCGTCGCCCACCGCGTGCACGCTGCCACTGTCTGTGTCCACCGCGACCACGGAGGGCTCGGAGACCAGGATGCCCTCACCGCGCACGAAGACCAGCGTGTTGGCCGTGCCCAGGTCGATCGCCAGGTCGCGCGCGCCCGGGCGCAGGAGCCAGCGTCGGCGCGAGTGCTGTGGGCTCACCGCGCCCCTCGTCTCGGTCCGTCGCTCGTCTCGGTCCGTCGCTCGTGCTTCCGTCTGCCGAGCCAGGCCATCGGGCCGCTGTTGGCTGGTGCTCCCACGGTGCCCTCCTCGTCTGCTGGCTCATGGCGCCGCGGGCCGGGACCCTGCGCCCAGCGCACCATAGGGACGGCGCTGATCGGGGGTGCAACCGCCGCTCAGCGCTCAGTGCGCCGAACACATAGAGTCGCCGCTATGCGTCAACCTCAACTTTCACTTGCAGGGGGGCGATGCGGCGCCTAGCCTCCACCCTCTTGGGGGGGCACAAGTAGCAGCTCACACACGGCTGCTCTTGCATCCAGGGGGCCACGAGACTCGCCGCTACTGACAGCCGGGCACGGTTTCGCGTCGGGCGACGGGTCCACTTCCACAACAAGCCAAGGAGCCGATCTGTTTCGAGTCCGTCCGATCAGTCCTCGCCGCCGTCTCTCCTCTGAACGCGCTGGGGAGGTCGAGGCCCACCTGCGCGCCCGCGCCGATCAGCTCAAGCCGAGGGGGACGCCGCTCGGTATCTGCCACGCATGCGCGGCGGTCATCTACGCGGGGGACAGCGTCGCAATCGTGGGGGGCGACCTACAGCACGACGAGTGCCCCCCAGGTCCGTGTACGCGGACCAGCTCAGCCCATCGGTCTGGCTAGGCGCCGCTGGAGGCGCCGGCCGCCTCCTTTCCCCGGTCTTCCCGGGCGCCCGCCTTCAGCGCTCCCACCACCGACTCCTCGAGGTCGAGTCGCGCCAGTGAGCGCAGGAAGGCGTTCGTGACGATGATGTGGATGCGCAGCTGGGTGGCGCGGTAGATGGCCCGGCCGACGCGGGCGAAATTCCCGCTCCCGGCGATGGTCGGGTAGAAGTTCGCCACCTCGGAGCTGACCTCGCCCGTGATCTCGTCGCCGCGCTCGGTGGCGGGGTCGCGCTGCACGCTGATGCGCAGGAAGCCCTTGCCGCGGCCCTGCGGCGCCACCAGCGCGCCTGTCTCGATTGGCCAGGTGACCGTGGCGCGGTTGCCCTCGACGTCGTACTCGGGCTTGTGGAAGCGCAGGAGCACGAAGGGACGGCCGATGAGCGCGATCTCCCGCGCGTCTTCGGTGTAGAGCACCCGCAGGACGCCCAGGGAGGCCCGCGTCAGGAAGCGCCAGTAGGTCCGGGCCAGGCGCTCGAGGTACTCGGGGGTCCAGATCCGGTCGAGCTCCGAGCGCGGAAGCGTGACCTCGGCGGTCTGCTTGGAGGTGACGCTGCCGTCCTCGGAGTGGCCGGACTCGGGCACC
Source organism: Thermoleophilaceae bacterium (assembly GCA_013695855.1). Taxonomy (GTDB): domain Bacteria; phylum Actinomycetota; class Thermoleophilia; order Solirubrobacterales; family Thermoleophilaceae; genus JACCZR01. The sequence continues at coordinate 3,048 of JACCZR010000150.1, read as the reverse complement.
TGGACGATCTTCACGCGCGCGAGCGCGTCGCGGCGGTTGGCCAGCAGCCTGCGCGGATCCCTCTGCCTCACGGCGGCGAGGCTAGAGAAGCTCGACCTCCACGCGGTCTCCGAGCGCCAGCTCGCCCTCCCCGGGGCCCACCAGCGCCAAGCAGTCCGCGCCGAGCATGGATGAGAGACGGTGTGAGCCCTGGTCGCCGGTCGGCTCTGCCTCGAGGCCCTCGTCGGTGGCGCGCAGGCGGCAGCGCACGGCCTCGAGCCGGATTGGGCTGAGGGTCACGGATACCGCCAGCCGCGCCGTGGTACGGGCCGCGTCGGGGCTCGCGCCCTGCAGCGCGCGCAGGGCGGGGCGGGCGAACAGCTGGAAGCACACCATGGCCGAGACCGGGTTGCCCGGCAGGCCGAACACCAGCGTGCTCCCCCGCCGGCCAAACCAGGTCGGCTTGCCCGGCCGCAGCGCCACGCGCCAGAAGCTCTCCTGCACGCCGAGCTCGTGCAGAGCGGGCTTGACGTGGTCGTGTGGGCCTACCGACACGCCACCGGAGACCAGCACCACGTCGGCGCTCTCGAGCGCGGCGGCGACTGCCGCCTCGGTGGCCTGGCGGTCGTCGGGTACCTTGGCGCGCAGGGTGATCTGGGCCCCCGCCCGATCGGCCTGGGCGGCCAGCGCGGAGGAGTTCGAGCTGTAGATGCGCCCGGCCTGAAGCGGCTCGCCGGGCTCCGCCAGCTCGTCGCCGGTCACCAGCAGGGCGAGCCGCGGCCTGCGCGCGCACAGCGCACGGTCGCGACCAAGAGAGGCCAGCACCCCGAGCTCGGCCGGCCCGAGCTCGGTCCCGGGCGCCATCACGAGCTGCCCGCGGCGCAGGTCGTCGCCCGCGCGGCGCACGTTTGCGCCGACCTCGGATCGACCCACCCGCACCCGGTCGTCGCCCGCGCTCTCGGTGCGCTCGACCGCCACCACTGCGTCCGCCCCGTCGGGGATCGGGGCGCCGGTGGAGATCCGCACGGCAAAGCCGGGCCGCACCGCCTCGGAGGAGGGGTGCCCCGCGCGCGATTCGCCGCGCACCTCGAGCTCGTTCTCCGCTCCGGCCACCACGGCGAAGCCGTCCATCGCCGAGCTGTCGAAGGGGGGCACGTCGAGCGGGCTCTGCACTGTCTCGGCCAGCACCCGTCCCAGCCCGGCCGCCAGGGCGACCTCCTCGGTCTCCAGCTCGGCGACGGCGGCCAGGATCGAGCGTCGCGCCTCGTCGGGGAAGATGAGATCGCCCACCTGGCCATCATCCCAGCCATGCCGCGCCCATTGTTGGCCCTGCGGCGCTTCGGCACGCTCACGCTCGCCGACCTGTGCGCGCAACGTCCGCCGCGCGTGTGGAACGCCGACGCCGAGACCCCCGCGCGCGGGGGCCGGGATGTCCTAGTCGATCAGCCCGTGACGAAGGCCGATGGCCACCGCTTCGGTGCGCGTGGAGGCCTCGAGCTTGGCCAGGATGCGCTTGGTGTGCGTGCGGACGGTCTCGGTGGAGAGGCCCAGCCGGCCGGCCACCGCCTCGGTCTGCATGCCGTCGGCCAGCATCTGCAGGATCTCACGCTGACGCGCGCTGAGGTTGCGCACGCCGTTCTCCAGCATGAGCGACGACGACAGGCCCGGGTCGACGTAGAAGTCCCCGGCCGACGCTGCTTCGATCGCGCGCACCAGGTCCTCGGGCGGCGAGTCCTTGCGGACGTAGCCCTTGACTCCGGCGTCGAGTGCCTGGCTGAGCAGCCGCGCGCCGCCGTCGGAGGTGAAGACCACGATCGGCGCCGCGGAGTGCTGCTGCAGCGCGGCCACCGTGTGCTTCACGTCGACGCCGGGACGCCAGGGGTCGACCACGATCACGTCGGGCCCGCCGTCGGTGGTCGCCTCCAGCGCCGCGTCGACCGTCTCGGCATCGCTCACCGTGGCACCCCGCATGCGCCGCTCGAGGAGGGCCCTCACCCCGGCCCGTACGACGGGATGCTCGTCGACGACAACGATCAGCATCGCTGCGCGCAGCATACCCCAATCAGGGTTCCTCTGTTCCCCCCGACGGGTTAGCGCGATAGGCGTTCAGCACTGCGCCCAGGAGGATGATCATCGCCAGCGCGTAGAACCACAGCAGAACGATGAGCACGAAGACGAAGGTGGTCCCGAACTGGCCGATGGTGGACACGTTCGAGAGGTACGCCGGGAAGGCGTAGTCGACGAGGCCGATGGTCAGCGTTGCGGCCAGAGCCCCCGGCCACACCGCCCGCCAGGGCATCCGCTCGTTGGGCACCGTCCAGTAGACGAGGCAGAGGATTCCGAACAGCAGGGCCAATCCGGCCATGAGCGTCCCCGCGTAGAGCAGGCCAGGGATCTCGGAGAGCCCGAGCGGCAGGTCCTCGGCGCCTGAGACGAGCAGGCTCTGGACCGTGGGCACCAGCACCGTGGCCGCCATGAAGAGGAGTACGACGACCAACATTCCGAGAGCGAAGCGCTTCTGGCGCAGCCACCCGCGGCAGGGGAGGTGATAGATGCGGCAGAACGCCGTGTCCAGCGCCCCCCAGAACGTCGAGCTGACGTAGATGCTGGTCACCAGCGCGATCACACCGAAGCTGGTGGAGGTCCCGCGCACCCGCTCCAGCGCGTCGGTCAGGGTGCTGTCGGTGGCGGTGGGAAAAAGCTGGCGGAGGTCGGCCAGGACGCTTTGCTCGAGGTCGGGCTCCTGGAGTACCCGCCCGGTGATGAACAGGGCGAGCAGCGCCAGCGGGAAGATCGAGAGCAGAAGGTTGTACGCGACCATCCCCGACAGCCCGGTGAGGCCGTCGTCGTTGACCTTGCGCAGGAGCTCGACGCCGACCCTTCGCCGGCTCGCGGGGGCGTCCACGTCGGTTGGCGTCAGGGTCGAGGCAGCCTGCGCAGGATCCCGCGCGTCACTCCGGATGCGACGCCGAAAGCCGTCCCCGCCGCGCCGCCGGCCAGGCGGACGGCCTCTCCGGCGGCCCCGGAAGAGCGCTGCCGCGGCGGCGGCGGCGGTGCGCTGGTGTGCCC
>JACCZR010000148.1 GCA_013695855.1 Thermoleophilaceae bacterium | reverse complement strand
GCCCGGGTGCGTGCCTCCGAGGCCTTGTGCGCCACGATTCCCGCGTGGAGGGACACCACGGGCTCGGTGTCTCGCTCCAGCTCGATGCTCGTCTCGAGCATCGAGCGGAGCGTGTTCAGCTCGCGCTCGCTCGCCGGGCGGCCCAGCCGCGCGCCGGCGTACCGGTCCCACGCGCGGGCAAAGGGCCGGCCGACCCGCTTGGACGGTGGGCTCGAGGTGGCGTAGATCGGGCAGACCCCACCGCGAGGATCCCCGTCCGCGCCGACGATGATGGAGTTCTTCTGGATTCCGTCGAGCATCCTCTGCCGAGTGGCGAGCGAAAGCCGGTCGATCGCCGCTCTCAACTCGCTTGCGCTTTGTCCCATGGAGCTCCCCTGTGTTGAAGTTTGTGCGCCCTCGACGTCCGAGGCGTCTCCGAGGCTAGGGCGAGGCGTCGTCGGGTTCAAGCGGATCCCTGCCGGTGCACGGGAAGTTTCAAGCGGGCCTACCTGCGCGGCAGGCACTCGGAGGGTTATTCTGTATGGCTGCGACACCTAGTCGCCGACGGCCGGCCACCGGGAGAGAACACGATAGGGGGACGGATGGGACAGACGGACGGCACGAACGTGGCACGGGTGGGCGCACTCCTGCTCGGGCTGGGCTACCTGGCCGCGGGCCTGGTCGGCTTCGTAACCACGGGCTTCACCGGCTTCGTCGAGGACACGAGCGAGCAGCTGCTGGGACTCGACCTGAACATATTCCACAACCTCGTGCATCTCACGATCGGCGCGGGGCTGCTGGTCGCGTCGCAGGTGAGGGACGTGACCATCACCCAGGGGACACTCATCGGTGTCGGGCTGTTCTACGTCCTCGCCGCCGTGCTCGGGTTCATCGACTACCTACAGATCATCTCGGTCAACTACGGCCTCGCGGTGGACAACTTCTTCCACTTGGCCACCGGCAGCGTGGCGCTGCTCTTCGGCCTGCTCGGCGCTCGCCAGCAGAACAAGTCGTTGCGCAGCACGCGCGGGCCGGGGGGCGTGGCCGCGGCGGGGCCCAGCCCGATCGAGGAACGCCGCGCGCAGTGGGACACGGGGGGCCAGCAGAACTACAGGGAGGGGACGTACTAGCACCGACGGGCTCCAGCCGGTGAGGGCTAGGGCTCGCGCCGGCTTCGAGCCGACCGTGCTGCGCAGATGGATCCCGGCGGGCGCAGCGATTGCCATCCTGCTCGGCGCAGTCGCGGTGGTGCTCGGGCGTGAGCTGATCGCCCCCGCGCCGCCCGAGCCACCGGCCCGGACGGCAAACGCCTTCGTCCGGTTTCGCGACGCGACGAGTGGGATCTCGATCTCGCACCCTGCCCGCTGGCGGCGCGTCGTCCCGCGCGACCCCGAAGTCCGGCTGCTGGCCCAGGGCGAGGGCTCCTCGATGCTGGTGCGGACGGCCGACCTCGGGGTCGAGATCGGGCCCGAGAACCTCGGCGTCGCGAAAAGGCTCACCGACAAGTTCGTGCGCGCCGCCGGACAGGCGAAGCTGCTGCGTCAGCCTCAGCGGGTGACCCTCGGCGGACTGCCGGGCTACCTGTACCTCTACACGTTCTCGAGCGGCGCCACCGGGCAGCGGGGAGCCCATGCGCACTACTTCCTCTTCCGTGGGCAGACACTGATCACGCTCGTCTTCCAGACCGAGCCGGCCGAGCGCCTTGCCAGGCTCGCGCCCCTGTTCGACCGGCTCGGAGAGACACTGCGACCGACGCCGGGCTGAGCCCGGATCCCCCGCTGGACCGTTCAGTCCCTCCACTTCACCGAGCAGCCCACAGGGTCGGTCTCGGCGGGATCGGGGTCACGACCGTCGAGCACGGCGTCCAGGGCGTCGCGCAGCCACTGCGAGCCGGCGGACTCGTCGCCGTGGTCTGAGTCGGGGGCGCCGCGGTAGCGGACCCGGCGCTCGGCGTCGAGGACGAAGACGTCCGGCGTGGTCTGTGCGCCGTAGGCCCGGGCCACCGCCTGGTCGGAGTCGCGCAGGTAGGGCGCCGGCCACGGGCCCTCGGACGCGACTCGCTCGCGCATGGCGTCGAGGGAGTCGCGCGGGTAGCGCTCCGCGTCGTTGGGATTGATCAGCAGGGTGCGCACGCCTCGGTCGGCGTAGTCGGTCGCCACGGCCAGCAGGCGCTCGTGCCAGGCCAGGGCGTACGGGCAGTGGTTGCAGGTGAAGACGACCACCGTCACCCCGTCGGGCCCGTGCTCTGCCCCGTCGGTGTCGGGCAGGCGGAAGTCAGGTGCTGTGCTCATGGTGCCTCCTCAGGGCGTCTCTCAGGTCCTCGCGATCGGGCACGGGCGACACGCTTCCGTCGCGCGTGCGGTAGACGCGGCAGGTCAGGCCCACCGGCTCCCCCTCGGTGGGGGCGATGTCGCGACCGTCGATTCGGATCGTCGGCGAGCCGACGAAGCCCTCCCTCTCGGCCGTCTCGTCGGTGGGGACCTCGCGTACTTCGACCGCTTGGGGGTCGAGGCATTCCTCGCCGAGCACCTCGCGCACCTGCGCGAGCGCCTGGGGGTGGGAGGGACAGCCCTCCCACCAGAGCAGCTCGACGTGCGGCGCGCTCAGAGGTTGACCGCCACGTACTTCGTCTCGAGGTACTCGGCGATTCCCTCCTTGCCGCCCTCGCGGCCTACGCCGGACTGCTTGACGCCGCCGAAGGGCGCGCCGGCGTTGGAGACCAAGCCCTGATTGAGGCCGATCATCCCGGTCTCCAGGTTCTCGCACACGCGCAGGGCCCGCTTGAGGTCGTTGGTGTAGACGTAGGAGACGAGGCCGAACTCGGTGTCGTTGGCCGCGGCCACCGCTTCGTCTTCTGAAGCGAAGCCCTTCACCGGAGCCACCGGGCCGAAGATCTCCTCCTTGAGCAGGTTGGCGTCGTCGCTGACGTCGCTGAGCACCGTGGGCTCGTAGAAGTAGCCCGCGCCGTCCACACGCTTGCCGCCTACGAGGGCGGTGGCGCCCTTGCCGGTGGCGTCGTCCACCAGCTCGGCCACCTTCGCGCGCTGGTCGTCGTCGATCAGCGGGCCCACCTCGACGCCGTCCTCTGTGCCGCGGCCCACCTTCATCGCGCCCATGCGCTCGGCCAGCTTCTCCGCGAACTCGCCCGCCACCGCGTCGGCCACATGGAAGCGGTTGGCCGAGGTGCAGGCCTCGCCCACGTTGCGCATCTTCGCGATCATCGCGCCCTCCACCGCGGCGTCGATGTCGGCGTCCTCGAAGATCAGGAAGGGCGCGTTGCCGCCCAGCTCCATCGAGAGCTTGAGCACCTGGCCGGCCGACTGCTCGATGAGCGACCGGCCCACTTCGGTGGACCCGGTGAAGGAGAGCTTGCGTGCCCGCGGGTCCTCGATCAGCGGGCCCATGGTGCCACCGGACGAAGAGCTGGTCAGAACATTCAGCACGCCGTCGGGCAGCCCGCACTCGGCGAGGATCTCCGCCAAGGCGAGCATGGACAGCGGGGTCTGCCGGGCGGGCTTCACGACCATCGTGCAGCCGGCGGCGATGGCGGGGCCGATCTTGCGCGTACCCATGGCGGTGGGGAAGTTCCAGGGCGTGATCATCAGGCAGGGGCCGATCGGCTGGCGCATCACCAGGACGCGGCCCGAGCCGTTGCCCGCCACCTTGTAGTAGCCATCGATGCGCAGCGCCTCGCCGGCGTACCAGCGCAAGAACTCGCTCGCGTAGGTGATCTCGCCCTTGGACTCGGCGAGGGTCTTGCCCATCTCGAGGGTCATCAGCAGCGCCAGGTCGTCGGCGCGCTCGCCCAGCATCTCGAAGGCCTTCTGGAGGATCTCGCTGCGCGTGTTGGGGGGGGTGGCGGCCCACTCCTCCTGGGCTTCGTGCGCGGCGGTCAGCGCCTTCCTGGCGTCCTCGGGCGTGCCGTCGGCGACCTCGGTAAGCGACTCGCCGGTCGAGGGATCCTCGATCGAGAGCTTCTCGCCCTCGCTCGCGTCGCGCCACTGGCCTGCGATCAGGAGCTGCTTGGGGACGCGGTCGACTACTTCCTCTTCTCTACTGGCCAAGCTCATGGCACCCCGTTCTACCCGAAGGTGGGCCGGGGTACTCTGGCGTGATGGCGTCAATCGCCGCCTCTGCCGCGCTCACCGAGCCCGAGCGCCGGGCGCTCGACCGCCTCGTTGCATCCCTCGAGCGCGAGCTGGGCGACCACCTGCACGCCGTCTGGCTCTACGGCTCGCGCGCGCGGGGGGAGTGGAGGGAGGAATCGGACATCGACGTGCTGGTGATCGCATCCGTGCCTCGTGAGACTGAGAAGCGCGTCGACTCGCTGGTGGAGACAGCCGCCGAGTCGGAGGGGCTCTACTGCGGCTGGTTCTCGGTCTTTCTGTACACGCCGGAGTGGGTCGCGGATCGAAGGGCGATCGAGGCTTGGCTCATCCAAGCGGTCGACCGGGACAAGATCGTGCTGTGGGGGGGCGAAGTCGACACGCCTGCGGAGTTCAGTCCACGTGTGGAGAACGGACCGGTGAGGCTGCGGACTCAGGAGTACCTGCGGGCCGCTCGGGAGAAGCTGGAGGTGGCGAAGCTGGCGCTGGGCGGCGGGTACGCAGGCCCCGCGATCGCCGACGCTTACTACGTCGGGATCAACGCGGCCGAGGCGGTGCTGAGCGAAGCGGATCGGCACGTGCGGACTCACGGAGGGCGGTGGCATCTCGCGAGACAAGAGACCGTGGACCGTGGCCTGCTTTCGGTGGAGCTTCACCGGCGCATGGCCGCTCTGCAGAAGCCACGCGAGCAAGCTCACTACGGCCCTGGGCCTGATGAGCCCTTTCCCCGATTCACAATCGAGGAGGCTCGCGCGGCCGTGGAGACCGCCGAGCGCTATCTGCGAGCAGTCGAGGAGCTGATCGGCGCTACCGGAGGAGCGCAGCCCGATCGCTGATCGGGCGAGCACCGCTCGGTCGTCGCTTACGTAGCCACCGTCTCGTGGCCCAGCTCCTCGGAGATGGCCACGTCGATCGAGTAGTCGATAGGCAGTACCACCACGGTGGGACCGTCGTGGCCCAGCGCGGCGCGCAGATAGCAGGGGAAGTCCTCGGCCGACTCGCAGCGCCACGCCGGCAGGCCGAAGGAGTCCGCCAGCTTCACGAAGTCGGGGTTGGTGAAGTCCGTGCCGAAGTGCTCGCCGAACTTCTTGTCCTGCTTCCAGACGATCGAGCCGTACTGCCGGTCCTCCCAGATCACGTTCACGAACGCGGTGCGCAGGCGCTTGGCGGTCTCGAGCTCCTGGAAGTTCATGAGGAAGCCGCCGTCGCCGTTGACGGTGATCACGTTGCGGTCGGGATGCACGAGCTTGGCCGCGATCGCTGCCGGCAGGGCGAAGCCCATGCCCGCCAGGCCGTTGGCGATCAGGCAGGTGTTCGGCTCGTGGGCGGGGTACATGCGCCCGATCCAGAGCTTGTGGAGGCCGACGTCGGAGATGAGGATGTCCTCGTCGCCCAGCACCTGGCGGATCTCCCACAACGCGCGCGGAGGCTGCATGGGGAAGGCGTCGTCGTCGCGGGCAGCCTCGAGGCGGCCCAGCACCACGTCGCGTAGGCGCGAGGAGCCCCCGCCGGGGCCGAGCCCCGAGCACTCGTGAGTGAGGCGCCCGAGGATGCGGTTGACATCCCCGACCAGGTCGGCGCCGGTCACGAAGTACGCGTCGACCTCCACGGGCACCGTGTCGATGTAGACGATCTTCTTGTCGCGGTCGCCGTTCCAGTGGTCGGGCGAGTGCTCGACGAGGTCAAAGCCCACGGTGATCACCACGTCGGCTTCGTCGAAGCCGGCCATGTCGTAGTCGCCGGCCTGGAGGCCGACCGCGCCGAGGGCGTTCTCGCCGCGGTTGTCGACCAGGCCCTTGCCCATGAAGGTCTCGGCGACCGGGATCCCGGTCGCCTCGGAGAACTCGCGCAGAGCGGCGCTTGCGCTGACGCGCATCGCTCCGTTGCCGGCCAGCACGATCGGCGAGCGGGCGTTGCGGATCAGATCAGCGGCCTGCTCGATCTCCTCCTGGGAGGGCTCGGGGCGCCGGACGCGGTCGCTGACCGGCAGCGGCTCGGCGTCGACCTCCTCCTCCATGACGTCCTCGGGGAGCTCGATATGGGTGGGCCCGGGCTTCTGCTGCTGAGCGAGCTTGAAGGCCTTGCGCACCACCTCGGGGATGATCCGCGGGTTGTTCAGCCGCGCGTTCCACTTGGTGATGGGGCCAAGCACGCTGAGGACGTCGATGAACTGGTGGGACTCCTTGTGCATGCGCTCCAGGTCCCCCTGGCCGGTGAGGGCCACGAGCGGCGCCGAGTCCAGGTAGGCGTCGGCGATCGGGGTGGTGAGGTTCATCGCGCCGGGGCCGAGCGTGCCCAGGCAGACGCCGGCGCGGCCGGTCAGGCGGCCGTAGACGTCGGCGATGTAGGCGCCGCCCTGCTCGTGGCGTACGGGAACGAACTCCACCTGCGACTTCGACAGCGACTCATTGAGGTCGAGGGTCTCCTCGCCCGGGATGCCGAAGACGTGCCGCACCCCTTCGTTCTCGAGGCACTCAACGAAGAGGTCGGAAGCCTTGCGCTTGGCCACTGCCGCGGAGACTAGCCGTGAGGCGAGTCCGGCCCACGCATATCCTCCATCGCCCCCTTGCGCGTAGGCGCCAGGGAACATACGCTCGCCCGAGTACGAAGCTGAAGTCCCAAAGGAGGAACCCTTGGCCCGATCCACGAAGCCGTTCATCGCCCTCGCCGCCGTGGTCGCAATCGCAGCGATCGCCTTCTTGAGCGCCTGCGGGGGGGACAAGGGCAGCACCGACGAGGTGCGCTTCCAGAACGTCTCGGAGAGCGGTCCCGACCCCTTCACGGGTCCAGCCGACGTCCCGAAGGGATCGAGCGGCTCCTCTTCGAGCAGTACGAGCTCGTCGTCGAGCTCGTCGTCGGGGGGCTCCTCCACCGGCTCGTCGAGTTCCGACACGGGTGGTTCCGGTGGGTCGTCCACCCCCGAGGCCCCCGATCCCTCGGCGTCCGGCAGCTCACGCAGCGGAGGCGCCGAGCAGCCGAAGGCCGGGACCTTCGGCGGCACCGGGGACAACACTGTCTGCGATCGCGAGAAGCTGATCGAACAGCTTGTCGCCGACCCGGACAAGCTCTCCGCCTGGGCGGAGACGGTGGGGATCGACGCAGACGCGCAGACCGTCACCGACTTCATCCGCAAGCTGCGCCCGTCGACCCTCACCAAGGACACCCAGGTGACCAACCACTCCTTCGCCGACGGCTCGGCGAACGCCTACCAGGCGATCCTGCCCAAGGGGACGGCGGTTCTCGTCGACGCGGGCGGAAAGCCCGTCGCGCGCTGTCGCTGCGGCAATCCGCTCGCCGAGCCGGCGCAGCTCGAGAAGCAGACGAAGTGCTTCAACTGCCCGCCCAACTACCAGCCGCCCCCGCCGTGCGGTGACAAGTGCTTCAAGGAAGAGCCCAACCCGCCGCCGGTCAAGCCGATCGGGGAAAAGCCGAAGGTAGACCCGATCGCGGTGTCGAAGGCCGAGCTCGAGAAGTGTCGCAAGGACAAGGGGAGCTTGGAGCAGTGCAAGACCGAGTACGAAAAGACACGCCAGCAATGCGCCGCGAGTCCGTTCAACCCGGCCTGCGACTCGAGCGTCTGCTTCGACGCCAACGTCGACAACTCGTCGAGCGGTTGCGGGTCCTACATCGACCGTGGAGACATCCTGGGGGCCTGCCTCAAGCTCGAGACGGCTCAGAAGCAGGAATGTCTGAAGCGGCTCGATGAGCTGCAGAAGAAGTGCGCTGCCGATCCTGCGCAGGCAGCCTGCAAGGCAGACCCGAAGATCAAAGCCTTCCGGCTACGGCGTCTGTGCACTGTCAACGGAGACCGGCCTGAGTGCGGAGCCGTCCAGATCGATTGTCAGAAGAACCCGCAGTTCGGCTGCGAGCCTCTGAAGAACACGTGTCTGACGAAGCCGGACCGCCCCGACTGCAAGGCTCTCGACGAGTTCAAGAAGAAGTGCTCGGCGACCCCGGCGCCGCCGGAGTGCAAGGCTCCCACGGGCGCCGCCGCTCCGACCCTCAAGCGACAAGACGAGGCCGACCCCCAGGGAGGCGACCCGGGCACCGGCGCTGACCCGGGCGCCGGTGGCGATCCGGGCGCCGGTGGCGCCCCGGGCACCGGCGCTGACCCGGGCGCCGGTGGCGATCCGGGCGCCGGTGGAGGCCAGGGGGGCCAAGCGCCGGGAACGGACGGTACCCAGCAGCCCGGCGGCACCCCGCCGCCCTAGAGCCCGTGAGAGCGGTGTAGTCCCGCGCGCATCGCGCCCCCCGTGAGGGCACCCTGCCCTCAGGCTGAGATCGCCGTTCGCCTCCGGCGCTCGATAATGGGGCGATGCTCCGGGCCCGGTACGCCAAGAGCGGCGACGTGAACATCGCGTACGTGACCGTGGGCGAGGGTCCGATCGACCTGGTCTGGGTGCCCACCTGGATCTCTCAGTGCGAGCACCTGTTCGAGGAGCCCGGGCTGGCCAACGCCTTCGAGCGCCTGGCCGAGTTCGCCCGGGTCATCGTCTTCGACCGTCGCGGCGCCGGCCTGTCGGACCCGATGGTCGGGGCGCCCACGCTGGAGGAGCAGGCCGACGATGTGCTGGCGGTGATGGACGCAGTCGGGGCCAAGCGGGCGGCGGTGTTCGCGACGATCGAGGGCGGGCCGATGGCCTGCCTGTTCGCTGCCACCCATCCCGACCGCTGCGAGCGGCTGGTCCTCTATTCCTCCTTCGCGCGCTCGGGCTGGGCGCCCGACTACGACTTCACCTGGCGCCGCGACGAGCGGGAGGCTCGGACGGCGCAGCTGGTGGAGCACTGGGGGGAGGGCCTGATGGCGTCGGGCATCGCGCCCAGCCGCCAAGCCGACCCCGACTTCATGGACTGGGCCGCGCGCCTGGAGCGCCTGGCCGCCAGCCCGGCGACCGCCGAGCGCATCCTGGAGCTGATCGGCGAGTTGGACGTGCGCCACGTGCTGCCCTCGATCCGCGTGCCCACCCTCGTGATGCACAAGCGCGAGGACGTGTTCCTCGACATCCACCACTCGCACTACCTGGCCGAGAACATCCCCGGCGCCCGTTTCGTGGAGCTCGAGGGCAGCGACAACCTCTTCACGGTCGCCGGCTTCGACACCTTCATCGGCGAGTGCGAGGAGTTCCTCACCGGCCGCCGCAGCGAGCGCGAGCCCGACCGCATGCTGGCCACCGTGCTCTTCACCGACATCTGCCGCTCGACCGAGCGAGCGGCGCAGCTGGGCGATCGGAATTGGCGCGAGTTGCTTTAGCGCCACGACGATCTGGTCAGGCGCGAGCTCGCACGCCATCGCGGCGAGGAGGTCAAGCACACGGGCGACGGTTTCCTCGCCACCTTCGACGGCCCCGCGCGCGGCATCCGCTGCGCTTCGGCCATCAGCCAGGGGATGCGCGGGCTCGGGATCGGCGTCCGCGCCGGCCTGCACACGGGCGAGGTCGAGATGCGCAGCGGGGACGTGGGCGGGCTGGCGGTGCATATCGGGGCCCGGGTGATGGCGCTGGCCGGCGAGCACGAGGTGCTGGCCTCGAGCACGGTTAAGGACCTCGTGGTGGGCTCGGGCATCGACTTCGAGGACCGCGGAGCCCACGAGTTGCGGGGAGTTCCGGGCGAGTGGCGGCTCTTTGCGGTCGCGTGAGCACCGCTCCTTTCGGCCGAAACGTGGGTTGTGACAGCGATGCGGCGCCCCACGCTCGCCCTGCTCTGCCTTGCCCTGACCGCCCCGGCGGCGGCCGATGCCGCGACCGTCCACATCGTGCGCGGCGGCGGCTTCGGCCACGGCGTGGGGCTCAGCCAGTACGGCGCCTACGGCTTCGCGCAGAACGGGCGAGGCTACGAGGCGATCGTCAAGCACTACTACCGGGGCACCTCGCTCGAGCAGGCCACCTCGCGGCCCACGCGGGTGCTGCTCCAGGCGAGCCGGTCGATCGTGCGCTTTCGCGGTGTCTCGCGAATCGGGCCCCGGACCGCCCGGCCCGGCGCCACGTACACCGCCCGGCGCAGCGGCAGCCGCGTGGCGGTCTTCTCCGGCCGCCGCCGGGTGGGCACCTTCCGCTCGGTGCAGGTCTCGCGGCGCGGCAAGGCCTCGCGCCTGCTCGGGAGGTCGATCAACGGGGTCACCGGCGGGCGCTACCGCGGCGCCCTCGTGCTCCGGGCCGGCTCGGCCGGCGGGGTGACCGTGGTGAACCGCCTGGACGTCGACTCCTACATCCGCGGAGTGGTGGCCGCCGAGATGCCCTCCTCCTGGCATCCGGAGGCGCTCAAGGCGCAGGCCGTGGCCGCGCGCTCCTACGCTCGCGCCGCCTCGCCGCGCTCGCGGATCTTCGACCACTACCCCGACACCCGCTCGCAGGTATACCGAGGCGTGGCGGGAGAGCGGCGCAGCACGGACAAGGCGGTGCGGGCCACCGCGCGCCAGGTGCTCACGTACAACGGCCAGGTGATCACTGCCTACTTCTTCTCCACCTCGGGGGGCCATACGGAGAACGTCGAGAACGGCTTCATCGGCGCCACCCCGCAGCCCTACCTGGTTGGCGTGGATGACCCATTCGACGACATCTCGCCCCGCCACCGCTGGAGCAAGCGCTTCTCGAGCTCGGCCCTCGACGCTCGGCTCGGCGCCCCGGGCAGCTATCGCGGCATCAGGGTGATCGAGCGCGGCGCCTCGCCGCGCATCGTCCGCGCCGAGGTGATCGGCTCCTCGGGCCGGCGCTCGATCACGGGCCCGCAGATGCGCTCTCGCCTCGGCCTGTACGACCAGCCCTCGACCTTCGCCGCCGTGTCGAGCTCGCAGGCGAGCACGGCTCGGGTGGCCGGCCCGGGACCGTCGGCCCGCCCGCCCCGGCTTGTCGGTCGCTTCGCTCCGGTGCCCTCTTCGCGCCGCGTGGTCGTGGAGCGCAGGGTCCAAGGGCGCTGGAAGCTCGCCGCTCGCGGGAAGCTCTCGCGGTCGGGGGCCTTCCGCGTGGCACTTCGTCGCGGCGGCGTGTACCGAGCCCGGGCGGCGGGCCTGGCGGGGCCCACCGTCCGCGTCCGGTGACCTTCGGGCGTGCGGTGCTCCTCCGGTGAACCACGGGCGAGCGGTGCTCGCCCGACCGACGCTCGGGCTGCGCTCCTCCGCTAGACACAGGTAGGGCATGCTCCGGCCGCTGCTCGTCCTGGCGCCCCTCGTCGTCCCCGCGGCGCCCTCCCCCGACGCCCAGACCGTGCACGTGGTGCGGGCCGCCGGGTTCGGCCACGGCGTTGGGCTCAGCCAGTACGGGGCGTACGGCTTCGCACAGCGCGGGCGCGGGCACGAGGCGATCCTGCGGCACTACTACCGCGGGGCCAAGCTGGCAAAGAGCCGCCCGCGGCCCACGCGGGTGCTCATCCGACAGGGCTACTCGACGGTTAGCGTTCGCGGCGCGGGCCGCATCGGAGACCGCCGGGCCCGTCCGAACGTGACCTACACGGCTCGGCCCGGCGGGCGCGGCGTGCTCGTGTTCAGGGGACGCAAGCGCGTGGCGAGCTTCCCGGCGCCGCTGCGCGTGACTCGCCGCCGCAAGGCGGTTCAGCTGCTCGGCAAGGCGGACACGGGCGTGGCCGACGGGCGCTACCGCGGGGCGCTGGTGCTCCACCCGGCGCGGGGCGGCTTGGCCGTGGTGAACTCGCTGAACATCGACGACTACGTTCGTGGCGTGGTGCCGGGCGAGATGCCCTCGACCTGGCATCCCGAGGCGCTCAGGGCGCAAGCCGTGGCGGCGCGGTCCTACGCGCTTGCCTCTCCACCCCGCTCAGAGATCTTCGACCACTTTCCCGACACCCGCTCGCAGGTCTATCTCGGAGTGGCCGGGGAGCGGGACGCCGCCAGCGCGGCGGTGCGAGCCACGTCGCGCAAGGTGCTCACCTACAGGGGCAAGGTCATCACCGCCTTCTTCTTCTCGACCTCCGGCGGCAGAACGGAGAACGCGGAGAACTCGTTCGTGGACTCCGGACCGCGGCCCTACCTGGTCAGCGTTCGCGATCCCTTCGATCGCATCTCGCCCCACCACCGCTCCATGCTGCGCTTCTCGACCCGCGACCTGGCCCGGCGCCTGCGCGGCTTCTACGAGGGGACCTTCCGGTCGGTCCGCGTGACCAAGCGCGGCGTCTCTCCGCGCATAGTGCGCGCCGAGGTCACGGGCACCCGCGGCTCACGGCAGCTCAGCGGCGGGCGGCTGCGCACCCGGCTCGACCTACCCGACACCTGGGCGAGCTTCACCACGATCGTGAGCGGGCGAGGGAGCGGGCGCTCGCGCCGGCTGGTGGGCTACTTCGAGCCCCGGTCCTCGCGCCGGGTGATCGTGGAGCGGCGCTCGGGGGAGCAATGGAAGCGTGTCGCCCGCGGTCGCGCGTCGCTGACCGGGGACTTCTCGGTGCGGGTGCGAAGGCGCGGCCTCTACCGAGTGCGAGCCGGTTCGCTCACCGGGCCGGCCGTGCGCGTGCGCT
>JACCZR010000146.1 GCA_013695855.1 Thermoleophilaceae bacterium | reverse complement strand
GGCATCGTGCAGCCGATGCAGGCGCCACCGGCGACCATGCAGCCGCCCATGTGGTTGATCGCGCCGCGCTCGACGATGTTGCACTGCACCACCGGGCCCCAGCAGCCGATCTCCACCAGGCACTCGTCGCCGCCCGGCTCCTCGGCGAACACCCCCTCCTCGTAGTAGCCCGCCTTCGGGCAGTGGCGGTGCACGGTCTGGTCGAACATCCACGCCGGGCGGCCGAGCTCGTCGAACTCGGGCAGCCCCGCGATGCCCTCGAGGTACTGGAGCACCTGAGACAGCGTCTCGGTGAAGTTGTCGCCCACCGGGGCGCAGCCGGGGACGTTGACCACCGGCAGGCCGCGTGCGGAGCGGTAGCCCGCCCCCAGATAGTCCATCAGGCCCATCGAGCCGGTGATGTTCCCGGCCGCCGCGGGGATCCCGCCCCACGTCGCGCAGGTGCCGATCGCGATCGTGGCGGCGGCGCCGGGGGCCAGGGCCCAGATCCAGTCGCTGGTCCGCAGCGGCTGCTCCGCCGCCCGCGACGCGGGCATTCTGCCCGGCCAGTCCGATCCCACGCCCAAGCCCGCAAACTGGCCGGCGTGCTCGAGGGTCTGATCGTCGGGGATCGAGCCCTCGACCACCACCACGTACGGGGCTCCGAGCGTTCCCTCGGCCGCCCGCCGAAAAGGCTCCATGAAGTGCTGTCCGGCGTCCTCCGCGAGCATCGGGTGGTGGAACACGACGTGCGGCAGGACGGGGATCCTCCCAATCACCATGTCCTCCATCGAGGGGTTGCTCGCGCCGAGCGTGGACACCGAGCAGCCGTCGCAGCTCATCCCTGCCAGCCAAAAGACGTGTACGACGCCCTCGGCTGAGCCACCCCGTGGCCCGTCCGAAGCGCTTTGAAGCCTAGGCGCTGCCTGTCTAGCCATCCGCTTGTTCTCCTCCCCGCACCGACGCGGCTATATGCGCCGGTACCCTACTGGGCAGGCGGATAGGCGGGTAGGTGTTTGACACATATAGACGAGGAGACTAAGGGACGATCCGGTGGATGACAAGAGCGTAGGCTACGCTCACAGCCCAGCTCCAAACGGGCGGCGCCCTGCCGCCGAGAGGATCTCTCAGCATGTGCCTCGCCATCCCCGGCCAGATCGTCGAATTGGTCGACGCGCACCATCACATCGCCAAGGCCGAGGTTTCCGGAGTGCGACGCAACGTGAACATCGGCCTGCTCGCGGAGGGCGAGGATGCTGTCGGTGTGGGCGACTGGGTGCTGATCCACGTCGGCTTCGCGATGTCGAAGATCGACGAGGAGGAGGCGCAGTCCACGCGCGAGTTCCTGCTCGCGCTCGGCGAGCCCTACGAAGCCGAGCTCGAGGAGTTGGAGAACAGCAGGATCGAATGAGGGCCCCGGCGGTGGTGGTCGCCGGCACCGGCGCGGACCCGCGGTCGCGGATCCACTGAGGTCCGGGCGGGTCCAGCCCTCGGGCACCTCGATGCCCAAGTCTCGCGAGCGCTCAGCCGAACCCGCCCCGCCGCTGAGCCTCAGCGTTCTCGACCAGTCCCCGATCGCCGAGGGATCGACCGGGGCGCAGGCCCTCCGGCGTACGCTCGACCTCGCCCGGCTGGCGGACCGGCTCGGCTATCACCGCTTCTGGGTGGCCGAGCACCACGGCACGCCGATGCTTGCCGGCGCGGCGCCCGAGGCTCTCATCGGCGCCGTTGCTGCGACCACCGCGCGCCTGCGGGTCGGCAGCGGCGGCGTGATGCTCCACCACTACAGCCCCCGCAAGGTCGCGGAGACCTTCAGCGTCTTGGGCGGGCTGTTCGGAGGCCGGATAGATCTCGGCCTCGGGCGCGGTGCCGACGCCGACCCGGTCACCACCCACGCGCTTCAACGCGACCGGCGTGTGCCCGATCCCCAGGACTACCCGGACCAGCTCGCCGAGCTGCTTGCCTACCTCGAGGATCGCCCGTCGCCCGACCGCCGCTTCGCAGGCCTCGCCCCGCTGCCCGGGCTCCCCGGCCGTCCCGAGCCGTGGCTGCTCGGGACGTCTCTGGACAGCGCGATCTGGGCCGGGAAGCTCGCCCTCCCCTATGCCTTCGGCGACTTCATCAACCCGGCGGGCGCCGAGATCGCCCGCCTCTACCGCGAGAGCTTCGTGGGCACCGAGCGCCTCCCCGCTCCGCTGGTCGCGGTGTCCGTCGCGGCCATCTGCGCCGACACCGACGAGCAGGCGCAGAGGCTGGCCGCCAGCGCCCGGATGTGCGCGCGGATGTCCCATCGGGGGACGCCGATCCCGGTGCCGGCGCCCGAGCGGGCGCTGCGCGACCTGGAGCTGGGCGAGGAGCCCGCGGCGCTCAGGCCCCGGCGGATGGTGCTCGGCTCGCCCGCGACCGTGCGCGCCGGTCTCGAGGCGGTGGCGGGGGAGTACGGCGCGGGCGAGGTGATCGTCGTGACGGTCACCCACTCCCACACGGCCCGCGAGCGCAGCTACGAGCTGATCGCGGAGGCGTTCGGGCTTCTGTCCGGTTAGCGGGCCGCGCAGCCTCCAAGAGAGGCGAGCCGCTCCTACCGCGGCTCCGTCGGCGCTTGATCTGACAGGATTCGCCGGCGCCCTTGGTTGGCGCCAACCCTGAGCGAAGG
>JACCZR010000137.1 GCA_013695855.1 Thermoleophilaceae bacterium | reverse complement strand
GGCGCTGAGCCTTCGCCGGAAGCCCGGGCGGGCCGGCCCTCCGCTCTAGCCTCGAGGAGCCGATGCTCCGCCTCAGCGTCCTCGACCAGTCGCCCATCTCGGAGGGCATGCAGCCGGCCGGCGCGCTGCACAACTCGGTCGATCTCGCGCGGCACGCCGAGGCTCTGGGCTACCACCGCTACTGGGCTGCCGAGCACCACGGTACGCCGATGCTCGCCTGCAACTCGCCCGAGGTCCTGATCGGCGCGATCGCGGCCGCCACCGAAGAGATCCGCGTGGGCAGCGGCGGCGTGATGCTGCCCCATCACAGCCCCCTCAAGGTCGCCGAGACATTCAGCATGCTGAGCGGTCTTCACCCCGACCGCATCGATCTCGGGCTCGGCCGTGCGCCGGGCACCGACCAGGTCACCGCGCTCGCGCTGCAGCGCGACCGCCGCCGGCAGGTCGCGGACGACTTTCGCGAGCATCTCGCCGAGCTGCTGGGCTACCTGGACGGCCGCCTACCGGCCGATCACCCTTTCGGCCGGCTGGCCGGCACGCTCCCCGGCCGCCCGCACCGACCGGAACCGTGGTTGCTCGGATCCTCGCCTCAGAGCGCGATCTGGGCCGCCGAGCTCGGCCTGCCCTACTGCTTCGCGGACTTCATCAACTCCAACGGGGCGGAGATCGTCGACGACTACCGCGGGCGCTTCGCCGCGTCCGAGCTCCATCCCGCGCCGCAGGCGGCCATCGCCATCGTGGCCATCTGCGCGGAGACCGACGAGGAGGCCGGGCGCCTGGCCGCCAGCCACCGCATGGCCTTTTCGCTTCTGCGCCAGGGCCGCTTGGTCGCCGTCCCGACCATCGAGCAGGGGCTCCGCTACGCCGAGGGCCGCCCGAAGCGCCCGAGCAGCCGCCGCTTCGTGCTCGGCTCGCCCGCCACGGTCCGCGCTGGGATCGAGGAGGCCGCCGAGGAGTACGGCGTCGACGAGGTCTTCCTCCTCACCATCACCTACGAGCACGAAGCCCGCCGGCGCTCCTATGAGCTGATCGCCGAGGAGCTCGGCCTTGCGGCCGCCGGTACGTCCGTGACCGCCGTGGGTACGAGAGCACCATGAGCGAAGCCACCACCTCAGCCGACGACCTGTACGGCGACGAGCACGTCCAGCGCTACCGCGTGACCGACGGCGAGGAGGGCCACGACTGGCACGGCGCCACCGTCCTCCTCCTCACGACCACCGGCAGGCGCTCGGGTGAGGAGCGCAGCACGCCGCTGATCTACCAGCCCCATGAGGGCGCCCATCTGATCGTGGCCTCCAAGGGCGGCGCCCCCGAGCCACCTGCCTGGTATCTGAACATCCAGGAGCAGCCGGAGGTACAGGTCCAGATCCGGGGCGATCGCTTCAAGGCCCGGGCCCGCACCGCCGGCCCCGGCGAGAAGCCGGGCATGTGGCGCACGATGACCGACGTCTGGCCCGACTACGACTCCTACCAGGAGAAGACCGACCGCGAGATACCCGTCGTGGTGCTCGAACGCCAGTAGAACGACCGAAGCCGCCGCCCCCGAGCGATCCCTGCCCGGGTGCGGCGGCGTAGGCCTTCGAGCGGGCGGTGCTCGGCCGACCAGCGCTCGGCCTGCGCTCCTCCGCTGGTCCGTTGGTCAGCGCGTGACCTTCAGCGCGGCGCGGGTGGTGCGGGCGCCCTTGCGGCCCCTCTCTCGTATCCGCACCGTCGCGTTGCCGCGGCGGGCGTTGAGGCGGATAGTCGCCGTGCGGCGGCCACGAATCGAGTAGCGGGTCGAGCTCGTGCGGCCCTTGACCGTCAGCGACACCCTGCCGCGGCAGCGGGCGCGGGTGGTGCACTTGACCTTCACGCCGGCCTTGCCGCGCCGCAGCTTTGCCGAATCCTTCACCAGCTGAGCGGCGGTCTTCTCGCCGTTCGGCGCGCGGTCGACCGTCGCGCAGCCGCCCTTGATTAGGCTGGCGTCGTTAGGGGCGTCGGTCAGGTCGACGATGGCCCGGCGGCGCGGCCGCCCGCTGTTGATGAGGCGGAGGAACCTCTTGCGCTTGCCGCAGGAAACCTGCTCCTTCACGCCGTCGCGGGAGTCGACGAAGCCCCTGGAGCCGTTGGGGTCGAAGGTATCGGTGCCCTCGCCGCCGACCATGCCAACCAAGGTCACGCCTTCGGCGGTCAGGGTGTCGTTGCCGGGCCCGCCAAGCATGTCGTTCGTGTCGTTGGTGAAGTCGGGCTGGTTGAGGGCGCGCAGCGTGTCGTTGCCCGCCCCGCCTTCGAGCCCGCCCCCGCGGGTCGCAAGGTCGTCGTTGCCCGCCCCGCCGATGAACTCGTCCCCGGTGCCGCCTCGGGCGAAGTCACTGCCGGCGCCGAGCTGGTAGGAGTCGGGACCGCCCTTGGTGTCGTTGACCACGATCGGATCGGGGAAGCCGGGGTCGACCGCGAACTTGTCGAGGCGGCTCGTGCCGAGGCTCACCTCGCTGACTATTGGCTTCACCCGGTTGCACAGGGCCACCGCCGTGCCGACCGAGGATTGGTTCACGCATCCGGTCCCGGTCGTGATCGCGTTCTGGCCGAAGTTCGGCGTCTCGACGCGGTACTTCACCCCGCCCGAGAAGACCAGCGTCAGCTTGATGTCGGCGCGCGTGAAGCCCGGCTCGTTGAGCCGGAGGCCGTTCGCGTCCGAGGTCACGGTGAGCGCCTGGGCGGGAGCGGCGGCAAACACCGCGGCCAATGAGGCGGCGGCGGCACTGAGGGCGATCATCTTGCGGGGCATTGGGATCTCCGTTCGGTCGGGCTTGCTGATGTGGCCACCCTGCCGCCTGGCCGAAGTCTTCGCGAGGGGGGCGACCCCTCAACTGACCCCTGATCTTATTCGGGGACCCCCCGAGACTTAGGGCCTATTTCGCTTGGCTCGCACGCCCGGATGCGCCCCAGGACACGGCGCTGGATCGCCACCCGCGGACTTGCCGATGGCGCTGCCATCGGCTGCGCCGCGTGCGGCGCCCAGCTTGGCCCTGGAACGCCCCGGACGCACGATCCAACCGGGATAGACCCTAAGTCATCAAGAGCGGCGGCCGGCCCTGCTCGCCCCGCTCGCCCCAAGTGGCCGGGATCTC
>JACCZR010000223.1 GCA_013695855.1 Thermoleophilaceae bacterium | reverse complement strand
GGGCCGGCGCGCCGTGAGGGCCGCCGCGGCGCGGGCCGCGAGGATCGCGCGGCCGGCGGCGGTGCGGATGGTCGTGACGGTCCGAGCCGTCCTCGTCCCCCGGCTCCCCGTGCTCGGCGGGATCCTGGCGTGTCGCGTACCAGACCAACCAGAACGCAGCGATGATGGGAATCTTGAGGACGACGAACATGTAGAAGAACGTCCAGCCCACGGCCGAAGATGCTACCCGGAGAGCGTTCGCGCCGCACCGCGCTTGAGGCCTACCGGGCCCGCGCCGCCTTGAACGCCTTCTTCGGCGGCTTTGCTTGGAAGCGGTAGCTGCGCTTGGACAGTCGCTCGGCGTGGCCGGCCTTGTCGAGGCGCTTGAGGACCACGGGGCACTTCTTGCAGCGGGGGTCGTCCTTGCAGCACTTCGTCTTGGCCTTGACCACGGTCGCCACGGGATGGCGCAGGGTAACACAGCGCCTTAGGTCGCCCTAATTGCTGTAGCTTGCCCGCCCGTGGCGTCGCAGGCTTTCGTCGAAAAGCTCAACGAGCAGATCGGGCACGAGCTCGGCGCTCACAACCAGTACGTGGCCATCGCCGTCCACTACGACGCCGAGACGCTCCCCCGCCTGGCTTCCTTCTTCTACGCGCAAGCGCTCGAGGAGCGCGACCACGCGATGATGATGGTCCGCTATCTGCTCGACGCCGACGCCGAGCCACGCATCCCCGCTCTGCCTGCCCCTGCGACGGATTTCGGGGACCTCGTCGAGCCGGTCGCGCTCGCGCTCGAGCAGGAGCGCCGGGTCAGTGAGCAGATCAACGCTCTCGCCGCCCTCGCTCGCGGCGACGGGGACCTCTCGAGCGAGCAGTTCATGCAGTGGTTCATCAAGGAGCAGGTCGAGGAGGTGTCGACGGTGTCGGACCTGTTGCGCGTCATTCAGCGAGCCCGGGAGAACCCGCTCCAAGCGGAGGAGTACCTGGCCCGCGAAGGCCTGGGAGGAGAGGGCTCCGACCCGACGGCACCCCCGATGGCCGGAGCCTAGGCGGCAGTCCGGGGCCTAGGCGGGCAGTCCGGCGAGCGCGGTCATTCGCTCGAACTCCGAGTAGCGCTCGTCGATCTCCTCGCGCGCGAGGCGCGAGACCCGCTCGGTGCCGAATTCCTCCACGTTGAACGAGGCGAGCGTCGAGCCGTAGGTCATCGCGCGGCGCAGCTCCTCGTCGGAGGCCTCGCTGCGTGAGGCCAGGTAGCCGAGGAAGCCGCCGGCGAACGAGTCGCCCGCGCCGGTGGGGTCCACCACGGTCTCGAGTGGATAGGCGGGCAGGGCGAAGAAACCGTCGGCGGTAAACAGGGCGGCGCCGTACTCGCCCTGCTTGGCCACCACCGTGCTCGGTCCCATCTCCATCACCGCGCGCGAAGCCTTCACCAGGTTGGCTTCGCCGGTGAGCATGCGCAGCTCGGCGTCGTTGAGGAAGAGCAGGTCCACTCCGCCGATGGTCTGCACGAGGGAGTCGCGCGCGGTGTCGATCCACAGGTTCATCGAGTCCAGGCCGGCGATGCGCACGTCGGGGCACTGCTCGCGGACTCCCCGCTGGACGTCGGGCTGGATGTTCGCCAGGAACAGGACGTCCGACGACCGGGAGGCATCGGAGAGCTTGGGCTCGAACTCACCGAACACGCCCAGCCGGGTGTCCTCGGTGTGGGCGGTGTTCATGTCGAACTCGTAGTGCGCCTTCCAGAAGAAGGTCTCTCCACCTTCGACATGCTCGATGTCGTCGGTGTTCACGCCGCGTCCGTGCAGAACCCCGTACTCGTCGTCTCCGAAGTCGTCTCCGACCGGGCCCACGACGCGGACGTCGGTGAAGAAGGACGCCGCCAGTGAGAAGTGCACGGCGGCGCCGCCGAGCATCTTCTCCCGCTCCCCGAACGGGGACTTGACGGCGTCAAAGGCGATGGATCCGACCACTGTGAGGCTCATAGGCGCGTGGAGGCTAGCCTGCTGCGCCCATGCGCGCCGTGGTGATCGAGGAGTTCGGCGGACCCGAAGTGCTCCAGGTGGCCGAGGTCGAGGAGCCTCGGGCCGGCGAGGGGGAGGTGCTCATCGAGGTCTCCCGCGCGGGCGTGAACTTCGCCGATACCCACACCCGCGAGGACTCGTACGTATCGCGCTACGGGCTGCCGCTCACGCCGGGCAACGAGGTGGTGGGTACCACCGGGGACGGGCGACGGGTGGTGGCGATGCTCGCGGGCACCGGCGGCTATGCCGAGCGTGCGGTGGCCCCCGGGCACACCGTGTTCGAGGTGCCTGAGGGTCTCGAGGACGGCCCGGCGCTGGCGCTGCTGATCCAGGGCCTGACCGCCTGGCACCTCCTGCGGACCTCGGCGCACCTGCGCGAGGGCGAGAGCGTGGTGGTCCATTCGGCCTCGGGCGGGACCGGGGGGCTGGCGCTCCAGCTGGCCCGGATCTTCGGCGCGGGGCGGGTGATCGTCACCGCAAGCTCGGCCGAGAAGCGCGAGCGGGCGCTCGAGGCGGGCGCGGACGCGGCGGTGGACGGCGGCGCCGAGAACCTGAAGGACGCCCTGATCGAGGCCAACGAGGGCGAGCCAGTCGACGTGGTGCTCGAGATGGCCGGCGGCCGGGTGTTCGCCCAGAGCCTCGAGGCGCTGGCGCCCTTTGGGCGGGTGGTGGCCTACGGGGTGGCCTCACGCGAGCAGGTGGCGGTGCCCCAAGGGCGGCTGATGAAGCACAGCAGGGCGGTGGTGGGCTTTTGGCTCGGCCACTGCCTGGGCCGCCGGGACATGATGGCCGAGCCCCTGGCCGAGCTCTTCGCGCTCGCGGCCGACGGGCGGCTGAAGCCCACGGTGGGCGAGACCTACGCCCTCTCGGACGTGCGGCGCCTGCACGAGGACCTCCAGGCGCGGCGCACGAGCGGCAAGCTGCAGGTGGACCCCGCGCGCTGAGACCGGAGGGGCTCGCTCAGCGAGCATTTCCCCGGCTCTGCTGTCGATCACCCACCCTTGCAGGGCGAGGGCAGCCGGGGCCCAGGGCCGGTGCTCCGGTGAAGGCGATTCCGCGCCGCCATCTCGGGAGTGAATCGGCGAGACGGTCACTAGTCTCAA
This sequence comes from Thermoleophilaceae bacterium, assembly GCA_013695855.1. Classification (GTDB taxonomy): domain Bacteria; phylum Actinomycetota; class Thermoleophilia; order Solirubrobacterales; family Thermoleophilaceae; genus JACCZR01. The sequence continues at coordinate 9,941 of JACCZR010000223.1, read as the reverse complement.
GCCTGCATGTCGTCGTTCTCAGACCTGGGCCTCTCGAAGCCCCTGCTCGAGGCCCTGTCTCACCTCGGATACGAGCGCCCCACGCCCATCCAGGAGCAGGCCATCCCGGCGCTGCTGGAGGGCCGCGACGTGATCGGGCAGGCTCAGACGGGCACCGGCAAGACCGCCGCGTTCGGCCTGCCGATGCTGCAGTACATCGACGCCGAGGACCCTGACGTGCAGGCGCTGGTGCTCACGCCCACGCGCGAGCTCTGCATCCAGGTGACCCAGGCTCTTCGCGCCTACGGCGAGAAGCGCGGGATCGGGGTGGTGGCCATCTTCGGTGGCGCGCCGATCCGCGACCAGGCCGCCCGCCTCAAGCAGGACGCTCAGGTGGTGGTGGGGACGGTGGGTCGCGTCATGGACATGATGGGCCGCCACCACCTCTTCCTGGACAAGGTCCGCTATGTGGTCCTCGACGAGGCCGACGAGATGCTCGACCTCGGCTTCCTCGAGGACGTCGAGACGATTCTCGGACGTGCCCCCTCCGGGCGCCAAACCGCTCTGTTCTCCGCGACCATGCCCCCGCCGATCGCGGCGCTGGCCGAGAAGCGGATGTACGAGCCGGTGACGATCAAGGTCCGCGCCGCCACGCTGACCATCGACACCGTCGAGCAGTTCTACGTGGAGGCCTCCGACCGCGACAAGCCCGACGCCCTCACCGAGGTGATCAAGGCCGAGCGCCCCGAGCAGGCCCTCGTCTTCGCCCGCACCAAGATCGGCGTGGACCGCCTTGCGCGCCGGCTCAACGACGCGGGCGTCCGGGTGAGGGCCCTGCACGGCGACATGTCCCAGGGCCAGCGCGACGGCGTGATGATCGCCTTCAAGGGCGGGCGTGAGCGGCTGCTGATCGCCACCGACGTCGCGGCCCGTGGGCTGGACATCACCGGCATCACGCACGTCATCAACTACGACATCCCGAACTCGCCCGACATCTACGTGCACCGGATCGGGCGCACGGGCCGCGCCGAGCGCACGGGCCGGGCGATCACCCTGATCACGCCCAAGCAGCGCGGCGACCTCGAGGCGGTGCGCAAGCACGCGAACACCGACATCGTCGAGTGGTCGCCGAACGGGAGCTCGCCCCCCAGGCAGGCGCCGCCGGACGCGCAGGCCGCCCCAAGCCCGGAGCCGTCCACCGAGGAGCGCGAACCCCGCCAGCCCCGTCGCCCGCGCCACACCAAGCCGCGCGAGCGCCAGGGGCCCCGGACCAAGCTCGTGGCCGGCGCTGGGCGCCGCGACGGGCTGGAGCCCAAGGACCTCGTCGGGGCGATCGTGGACCACTCGAAGCTCGAGGGCGAGGACGTGCGCAACGTGCGCGTCCTGGAGCGCTTCTCGTTCGCCGAGGTCCCGGCCGACCGCGCCGAGGAGGTAGTGAGCAAGCTGGCCGGCGCAGTCGACTACGACGTGGAGGTGGCCAAGAGATGAGTCAGGCGACGCTGCAAACCAACCACGGGCCGATCTCCGTGGAGCTCTTCGACGAGGACGCCCCGAAGACGGTCGAGAACTTCCGCACGCTGGCGGCCGACGGCTTCTACGACGGCCTCACCTTTCACCGCATCATCCCCGACTTCATGATTCAGGGCGGCTGCCCCGAGGGCACCGGCACCGGCGACCCCGGCTACAAGTTCGACGACGAGTTCAACCACAACAAGGTCGTCCGCGGCGCCCTGGCCATGGCCAACGCGGGTCCGAACACCAACGGCAGCCAGTTCTTCATCGTCACCAAGGAGGCTGCGCCGTGGCTCGACGGCAAGCACACGGTGTTCGGCCGTGTGGAGTCGGGAATGGAAGCCGTCGACTCGATCGAGGGCGTGGCGACCGGGCCGGGCGACCAGCCGGTGGAGCCGGTCGTGATGGAGCGAGTGGAGCTACTGGACTGACCCGGTAGCTTCCGCCGCATGCTGCGTAGGGGGCTGAACGCGCTGGCGACCGTGTCAGTGGCCCTGTTCCCGCTGTTTGGCCCTCGACCCGCCCCGCAGCCGCCCGACCCGACGGTGATCAAGCCGGCACCGTTCAAGCCCGGCCAGCGCGCGGCCTACTACAACCCCGTCTTCGGGCGCCGCTTCCCTGACCCCATGGTGCTGCGGGTCCGACGGAGGTACTACGCCTACGGCACCCACAGCGGCCCGCTCACGCGCGGCGTGTTCCCCATCCTGCGCTCGCGTGACCTGGTGCACTGGAAGCGTGCCGGCTACGCCTTCCGCCGCCCCCCAGGGTTCGCCCACGGGCGCTGGTGGGCGCCGAGCGCGCTGCGCTGGCGCGGCCGCTACTACCTCTTCTACAGCGTCCAGTCCCGGAATCCCGGCAGGATGTGCGTGGCGGTGGCCGTGGCCCGGAGGCCGACCGGTCCCTTTCGAAACCGCTCCGTGCTCGACTGCGGCGTGAGCGGGGGCTCGATCGATCCGGCGCCGCTCGTGGTCGGGCGCCGGGTGTACCTCTACTTCGCACGCACAGACGCATTCTGCAAGCCGTTTCCCTCGCGCTGCTCGATCGTCGGGGTGCGGCTGAGCCGCAACCTGCTTCGGGCGCGAGGGGCCCCGCGGCGGCTGATCGGCGTCGACCAGCCGTGGGAGAGCAGCCTCACCTACTCGATCGTCGAGAACCCGTGGGTCGTGAAGCGGGGCGGTCTCTACTACCTCCTGTACTCGGGCAACGACTGGAAGGCCGCCTACGGCATGGGCTACGCCACCTCGCGCTCGCCGCTTGGCCCGTTCGTCAAGCCCGAGTCCCGACCGTTCCTGCGCGCTCGCTTCGGCCTCTTCGCGCCCGGTGGCGGGTCGGTGGTCACTGGGCCCAGGGGTAAGAGCTGGCTTGTCTACCACGCACGGCGGGAGGGGCCCGGATACGCCAACGACAGGCGCCGCTCGCTGCACGTGGACCGGCTCTTGGTGCGCCGCGGCCGGGTCCGCATCACGGGTCCGACGCTCAAGTCGGCGACACTGCCGTAACGTCGGATGATCGCTGTCGCGCTCGGGCTTGGCTCGAGCCTGGCCTGGGGAGTAGCGGACTTCCTGGGCGGGCTGGCGAGCCGCCGCTTGTCGGTGCTGTCCGTGCTGGCGGTCTCGCAGGTCGTGGGCTTGGCGCTTCTGGTGATCGTGGTGGCGCTTCGTGGCGAGGGGCCGCCCGCGACGCATCACCTCGTGGTGGCAGGCGCCTCGGCGTTCGTGGGCGTCGGCGCTCTCGCCGCCTTCTACCGCGGCCTGGCGGTCGGGACGATGGCCGTGGTGGCGCCCATCTCAGCAACCGCGGCGGTGGTGCCGGTCGCGGCAGGGGTCGCGGCGGGCGAACGACCAAGCTCGCTTCAGCTTGCGGGCATCGTGCTCGCGCTGGCGGGGGTGGTGCTGGCCTCGCGCGAGGAGGCCGAGGAGGGCGCCCGCGGCGGCTGGGCGAAGGGGGCCGGGCTGGCGCTGCTCTCAGCGCTCGGCTTCGGCTTCTTCTTCGTGCTGATCGACTCGGCCAGCGAGGGCGACGTCTTCTGGGCGCTGCTCTCCAACCGCGTGACGGGGGTGGCGATGCTCGCCGGCTTCGCGCTGGTGCTGCGGCCCTCTCTGAGCTTCGAGCGTGGCGACGCGCGGATGCTGGTGGGCGTCGGGGTGTTCGACGTGGCGGCCAACACCTCGTTCGCGGTGGCCTCGACCCAGGGGCTGGTGAGCGTGGTGGGCGTGTGCAGCTCGCTCTACCCGGTGGTCACCGTGCTCCTGGCCCGCTCGTTCCTGGGCGAGCGCGTGCGAGCGCTCCAGCTGGCCGGGGTGGCCGTGGCGCTCGCGGGCGTGGTGGCGATAGGGGCCGGCGGTTAGTGGTCCCTCCTGCCAGTCCTGACCCGTTTGGCGGCGCCAAAGCGGCCCGGTGCTTCCAGGAGAAACCGCTAACCCAGGACGGCGGCGAGCAGCGCGTCGGTATCGCGCAGGTCGCTCAGCACGGCGTCGGGCTCGGCGGCCCTCAGCTCGTCCTCGCTCGAAAAGCCGCTGGCCACCGCGACCACCCGCGCGCCGGCGGTCCGGGCGGCGGCCACGTCGAGCGGGGTGTCTCCCACCAGGACAGCGTCCCGCGGCGGGAGGTGGATCCCGTGCTTGGCCTCCGCGCGGCCGAGCGCCACGGCCACGAGCTCCGAGCGAACGCCCCCGTCCGACCCGTAGCCGCCGATCTCCAGATCGAGCCAGCGCGTGAGGCCAAAGGCGCCGAGCTTCGTGGCGGCGTTGGCCTCGATGTTGCCCGTGAGCAGGGACTGAACGACTCCGGCACGCCCGGCGAGCGCCTCGAGTGCTTGCGCGGCGCCGGGCAGGGCGCGACCCTCGGCGCGGATGGCGTCCCTCTTTCGCGCCAGAGCCGCCTCCAGCTCCCGCCACATCCCCGGCAGATGCGACTCCCCGCCGGCGACACCGTTCCGCTCCAGGATCGCCAGCGCGATCTCGTGGTCGGTCCGCCCCGCCATCGGCACCCGACTCTCGGGCGAGCGACCAAACATCACCTCGAAGGCGTCGGCGAAAGCCCCGGCGCCGTGACCGGCCGTATCCACCAGGGTGCCGTCTATGTCCCAGAGAACGAAACGCATGGTCGACTAGGCTGACAAATCGGTGCTAGGCCCCCTCGCGATCCCGCCGCGACTGCTGCTGCGCGCCCTGGACGACCTGCACGTGATCGCGGAGAACCTGCCCTCGCTGCGGGACGCTGCCGAGGAGATCCCCCGCTCTGAGGACCAGCTCTCCGAGCGGGTGGACCGGCTGAACGGGAAGGTCGACCGGCTGTTCGAGCTGATCGAGCCCCTCCATACCGAGCTCGTCGATGTCGACGACACCGCCGAGAACCTCGAAGACAGCCTGCGCCAGCTGCACACCGACATGGCCCCGCTCCTGCCCGAGATGCGCGAGATCCGTGGGCAGCTCCGCGAGTTCCACGACGAGATCAAGGACCTGCGCGACCGGATCCCGGGGATCTAGCGCAGAAGGCCCTTCACCCGGCGTGAGCGATCTCTTTGGCTTTCTCCGCCAGTGCCGGCACGCCCTCGTCGAACATGGCCAGGAACTCATCGTCGCTGTCCCCCGCCTGGAAGCGCTTGAAGTTCCCCTCCATGAACACCGCCGCCTTCCACAGCGCCAGCGCCTGATACCAGTTCAGCGCGGCCATCGAGCGCTCCTCGTAACGCGCCACCAGTTCGGCGCGCGAGGGAAAGCCCTCGGCGCGGGTGACCGAGGTCAGCGAGGAGAACATCGTGTCGTCGGCCTCGCCTGGCTCGGTCCAGGTAACGCTCAGGTACCCGACGTCGGCGAGCGGGTCGCCGATCGTGGCCAGCTCCCAGTCGAAGACGGCGATCACCCGCGCCGGCGCGTCGTCGGCCACCATCACGTTGCCCAGGCGAAAGTCGCCGTGCACGATGGTCGCCGCGGGTGACTCGGGCAGGTTGTCGGCAAGCCACCGCCCCACCTCCTGCACGGCAGCCAGCTCGCGCGTCTTGTTGTGCTCCCACAGTCCGCTGAAGCGCCGCAGCTGGCGCTCGAGGTAGCCGGTGGGCTTGCCGAACCCGTCGAGCCCCTCCTCGCGCCAGTCGACGGCGTGGATCTCGACCAGCGCGTCCACCAGCTCCTCGCCCGTGCGCCGGCGCTCGTCCGGCGTGTCCAGCGCGGCTGGGATGGTGTCGGTGACCACCGTGCCGTGCTCTTGGGCCATCACGTAGAAGGGGGCGCCCAGGATTCCCTCGTCCTCGCAGGCGGCCAGGACGTGCGGCCCCCTGGCCGGCGTGTCCTCGAGGGCCTGCAGCAGACGGGCTTCGCGCAGCACGTCGTGGGCCGAGGGGGGCAGCGGCGGGCGCGGTGGACGGCGCAGCACGAAGCGCTCCTCGCCGTGGTGCACGAGGTAGGTCACGTTGGAGTGGCCCTCGCCGATGCGCTCGACCGTGAGCTCTCCCGAGCCGAGGCCCTGCTGCTCGAGCCACGCGGCCAGCGGCTCGCGCACGACCAGCGCCGGCCGCTCGAGCCGGGCAGCCTCAGCCGGGGTGTCGACTACCTCCGCCACGAGCGGCGAGATGCTCTCAGCTGGCGCTGATCGCGGCGTCCGAGGCGACTTCGGACGAACTCGACCCTCCTTCCGGTGCCCGGGGCTCTTGAGCGCTCTCGAGGATCGCTGTATAAGGCCTCTCGCAAGGTTTCCCGGAGAGGTGAGCCCATGAAGGTGTACGAGCCGCCGGCCAGCACGGGCGTTGAGACCATCAAGCAGTACGGAGAGCTCGCCGATCGGGGTGGCGATCCCGCTGTCGCGGCGCAGGCGTGGACGGACGCCGGGTTCGACGACCCGGTGACCGCCAGGTGGCTCGCGGCACGCTGCTTCGATGCCCCGGCCGCGCGCGCCCTGGCCGACATGGGCGTGTCGCCGGAGCAGGCGTCCAAACGCACCCGTGATGGCGGCGATGGCCATCCCGACACGATCGCCTACAAGGTCGCCAACGGTGACCTGACCGCTCGCCAGGCTGCCGCCAGGACGCTCTCGAGCCGATGATGTGAGCCGCTTCGACTGGCCGCGTTGTCCCTTTCGCCGGTTGAGATAGCGCGGCCCCCGCCCCCGTTCACGGTCACCGCTTCCGGGCGGTCGCAACGACATCGACTACTCGGGGGCGGCCCTCCTTGTGCTCGGCCACAGAGCTCACCGACTCGCAGCGCAGCAGGTCGAAGCCCTCCAACGCTCTTCGAAGCCGCTCCGTCGTATACAGCCGTTCGGGGTCAGGCGGACCTCGCCGCCCATGGTCCACCAGGTCGACGCCCACGACGAACAGATGTCCGCCGGGCGCGAGTGTGTCCCGGGCGCGCTCGAACATGTAGACGCGCTCGGCGGGCTCGGGGTGCATGAAGCTGATGACCACCAGCTCGTGGGATGCGGGGGCGGGACGGTATTCGCGCCAATCGGCCTCGACGCAATCGAGCTCGACTCCCTCCTCGGCGGCCCGCTCCGCGGCCCGCGTCAGGGCTACCGCGGAGACATCGAGGACGGTGACGCGCCACCCGCGCTTGGCAAGCCAGATCGCGTTGCGGCCCTCGCCGGCACCGAGGTCAAGCGCGCGACCCTGCGCAAGCGAGGCGACGAACTCGGCGAGGAGGGCGTTCGGGTCACGCGACCACAGTCCGTCGACCGCCTGGTATCGCCGGTTCCAAAAGGCGGCTGGGGACTCGCTCCGTCCATCGCGTGCATCGTGCTCCACGCGAGATGGCCGCGACGGCCCTACGCGATCTCGTCGAGGTGGCGCACGTTCGCCACGTCGTCTGACTCGGCGCTCGGCTCGGCGCTGAACCAGCCGTCGAGGATCTCCTCGAGCAGTGCCTCGCTGGTGGTGCGCAGCGACAGAGCAAGCACGTTGGCGTCGTTCCACCTTCGGGCGCCGCGGGCGGTCTCGGCGTCGGCGCACAGGGCCGCCCGTGCGCCCGGCACCTTGTTGGCCGCGATCGAGGCGCCGGTTCCGGTCCAACAAGCCACCACGGCCTGGTCGGCCCGGCCCTCGGCCACATCGCGGGCGGCGGCCTCGCTGGCCCAGGCCCAGTCGTCGCGCTCGCCGGCTTCGAGGGCGCCGTGGGTCACCAGCTCGTGGCCGCGCTCACGCAGCGCACCCACCACCGCGCCGGCCACACCCGTCCGCTCGTCGGTGGCTACCGAGACCCTCACCGGCCGCGGATGAACAGCCTGGTGCGCGGCCCTCGGTAGACCAGGCGGCGGCCGTACGGGTCGTTGCCCACTGCCACCATGGTCAGGAGGGTTCTCTTCACCGCGCGACCATCGTAGCCTCAGGTCACTGTGCCCGAGCTACCGGAAGTGGCGATCGCCGCGCGGCGCCTGACCGCCGCCGCCGCGGGCGCGCGGGTCGAGTCCGCGCTCGCGCCCGGCATGGTGACCATGAAGACGTTCGCCCCGCCGCTCGACGCGCTTGTCGGCCGGACCGTGGATCGCGTCGGGCGCGTGGGCAAGATGCTGACCGTCGAGCTGGGCGACCTGGCGCTGTTGATCCACCTCATGTCGGCAGGGCGCCTCCAGCTGTTCGACTCCCGCGCGTCCCTGCGCGACAAGGCCTCGCGCCTGCTGCTGCGCCTCGACGGCGGCCGCGAGCTGCGCCTGCGCGAGTTCGGCACCCAGCAGCGGGCCTGGGCCAAGCTGCTGGCGCTGGACGAGGTCCACGCCGATGAGGCCGTGACCACGCTCGGGCCCGAGGCGCTGCCGTGCCCCGACGACTTGGCCGCGCTGCTCGACCAGCCGCGGCATCTGCACCCGCTGCTGCGCGACCAGCGCGTGATCTCCGGCATCGGGCGCTCGTGGGTGGACGAGATCCTCTGGACCGCGCGGCTCTCGCCCTTCCGAAAGGGAGCAGACCTCGAGGTCTTCGACGTGGAGGCCTTGGGCGCGGCTTGCGAATCGACGCTGCAGGGAGCGCTCGACCATTACGAGGAGGTGATCGGCCCGACCGTGCCCGACAAGCTGCCGATGCCCCTGCAGGTCCACCGGCGCGCCGGTGAGCCGTGTCCGCGCTGCGGCACTCAGATCGAGGCCATCCACTTCAAGGACTACGTCATGTGTTACTGCCCTGCCGAGCAGACGGGCGGCCGGGTGCTCAAGGACCGCCGGCTCTCGAGGCTGCTCAAGTGATGGAGCCGAGCGTGTGGTGCTCGGCCGACCAGCGCCCGGCCTGCGCTCCTGCTCTAGAGGCCACCATCGGCGAGTCTTTTCGGTCGTTCTTCGAGGCGATCGACGAGTTCTTCACCAACCTGGCCGCGGTCGAGTGGCCGGCGCTGGGCATCGCGCTGGCGGCGTTCACGATCTACCTCACCCTGCGCGCCCGTGCCTCGCTGAACATCCTGCGCGCCGCCTACCCCGATCAGTCCCCGCGCTTCCGCGACATCTGGGGCGCGTACTTCGCCGGCTACGGCTTCAACGCCGTCATCCCCGCTCGCGGCGGCGACGTGGTCCGCCTGTTCCTGACCAAGAGCTCGGTGCCCGAGTCCAGCTACCCGGCCGTGGCCTCGAGCTTCTTCGTCGAGATGGTCTTCGACGCCTCGATCGGCGTGTTCGTGCTGGCCTTTGCCTTCACGCAGGGCGCGTTTCCCAAGCCGCCCGACTTCGCCGACCTCGACGCATTCGACCTCTCCTTCTTCGCCTCTCACCCGGAGTTCACCCTGTTCGGTGTCACGGCGCTCGGAGTGCTTTTCCTGACCGCCTTCGGGGTGCTCTCGCTGCGGGTCAAGCGCTTCTGGGAACGGGTGCGTCAAGGACTCACGATCCTGCGCGACCGCCGCCGCTACTTCCGCCAGGTGTGGCTGGTGCAGCTGGTCGGCTGGGGCTTTCGCTTCACCGCGTTCTGGTTTCTGCTCGAGGCCTTCGGGGTGGGCGGCTCGGTGGAGAACGTGCTGCTTGTGCTGGGAGTGAACGCGGTCTCGGCGCTCGTGCCCTTCACGCCTCAGGGCGCCGGCGTGCAGCAGGCCCTGCTCGCGAAGGTCTTCGCCGGCTCGGCCTCGGGAGCCACGGTGGCCGCTTACTCGGTGGGCCAGCAGGTGGCCATCGGCGCCTTCACCTTCGGCGTGGGCTTCCTGGCCATGCTGTTCATCTTCCGCGTGCGCTCCTTCAAGGAGATCGTCAGGCGGGGCAAGGAGGACCGAGCGGCCGAGCGGGAGTCCCAGCCGGCCTCGACGAGCTGAGGGTCAGTTGGCACCGAAGCCCTCGCGCGCCTCGCGCACGAGGATGACCGCCTCGGGGAACAGCAGGCGGATGGCGTCGCGGATCTCGACGGCCTGCTGCTCGGCGTTGCCCTGCAGGTTCAGCCGGTTCACGCCGGCCACCGTGAGGTCGGCGGCGAGCTTGATCGCGTTGTCGGCCCAGGCCACCTTCTGCGCGCCCTGCATCTGCTCGGCCATCTCGCCGAGCCGCTTGCGCAG
>JACCZR010000222.1 GCA_013695855.1 Thermoleophilaceae bacterium | reverse complement strand
CCCGAGATCAGCGCAGGGCCCGGCGCACGCGCGAGAACAGGGACTCGTCCTCGGAAGGACGCAGGTTCTCTTCCCCGAGGCTGCCGCGCAGCTCCTCGAGCAGCTCTCGCTGGCGGGGATCGAGCTTGCGGGGAATCACCACGTTGAGAACGACCTGCTGGTCGCCGCGGCGGCCGCGGCCCACCGAGGGCATGCCCTTGCCGCGCAGGGTCACGATTGTCCCGGGCTGGGTGCCGGGCTCGATCTCGAGCTCCTCATCGCCTTCGAGGGTGGGCACGCTGACCGTGGCGCCCAGGGCCGCTGCCGGCGCGGGCACGTCCACGGCGGTGATCAGGTCGTTGCCCTCGCGCAGGAAGCGCTCGTCGGCGGTCACGCGCACGATCACGTAGAGGTCGCCGGCCGGGCCGCCGCGCTCGCCCGCGTGGCCGCTGCCGCTGAGCCGCAGGCGCTGCTCATCGGCGATCCCGGCCGGGATGTCCACGTTCAGCGTCCGGCGCCGGGCCCGCCGCCCGCGCCCACTGCACTCCTCGCACGGGGTCTGTGCGACCTTCCCGTCGCCGCCGCAGACGTCGCAGGCGGTGGCGCGCACCAGCTGCCCGAAAGCCGTCTGCGAGACGGCGCGCAGCTGCCCGCTTCCCCCACAGCGCCCGCAGGTCTCGATCGGCGTGCCCGGCTCGGCCCCGTTGCCGTGGCAGCGCTCGCAGGCGCCCACCAGCTCGTACAAGACCTCCACCGAAGCGCCCTGCGCGGCGTCCTGAAGGGATATCTCCACCTCGACCGCGGTGTCGCCCCCCTGCACGCGGCCGGCGGCGGCGCCGCCGAAGGGGTCGCCACCGAAGAAGGCGTCGAAGATGTCACCGAACGAGCCGAAGCCGTGGGCCTGCGAGGAGAAGCCACGCGACTCCAGGCCGTCGAAGCCGTAGCGGTCGTAGGTCTGGCGGCGCTCGGCGTCGGAGAGGATCTCGTAGGCCTCGGCGGCCTCCTTGAACTGGTCCTCGGCCTGCGGGTCGCCGTTGACGTCGGGGTGCAGTGTTCGTGCCAGTGTCCGGAAGGTCTTCTTGACCTCCCGCTCGTCGGCATCGCGTGAGACGCCCAGCACCTCGTAGGGGTCGCGTCTCATTCGTCGTAGACCTCGGCCACGAACCGCGACAGCTCGGCGGCGGCGTGGCGGACCGCCCCGATGGCCCCGCCGTAGTCCATGCGCGTCGGCCCGATGATGCTCACCGCGCCGAGGTTGCGCCGGGCCACCCCGTAGTTGGCCACGACCATCGACAGCGACTGCAGCTCGGGCGCCTCGTTCTCGTGCCCGATGCGCAGGTACACGCTGGGCTCGGTGAGCGACTCGCGCAGCACCGACAGCAGCGCGACCCGATGCTCCAGCACCCCGAGCAGGTCCGCCAGCTGAGAGAGCTCCTGGAAGCGGTGCTCGGAGAGCAGGCGGGCGGTGCCGTCCACGAACAGGGTGTCGGCCGCCGAGTCCTCGAGGTCGGTGAAGGCCGGCGCCAGCGTGGCCAGGAAGGCTCCCTCGAGGGCGCCGAGAGCCGGGTCGGCGAGCCGGGCGTGCATGCGCCTGGTGCCCACCTCGACGTCGCCGAGCGCCTCGTTGAGGTAGCTCACCGCCCAGTCCACCAGTCCGGGGTCGACCGGCGTCTCGTAGGAGACCACCCGCTTGGTGACCCCTCCCGTCGAGGTGATCACCACCACCATCGCCACCTGCGGCTGAAGCAGGAGCAGCTCGACGCGCTTGACGGTCGTCGTCTCGATCGGCGGCGCGGAGACCAGGGCCAGGAGGTTGGTCACCTGGGAGAGCTGCTCGGTGGTGGAGCGCATCGCCTCGTCGACCTCGCGGCGGGCATCGCGCAGCTCGACCACCGGCCGCGGCGCGGGCATGCCGTCCTCGAGCAGGTCGTCGACGAAGCGGCGGTAGCCGGAGTCGGTAGGCACCCGCCCCGCCGAGGTGTAGGGGTGCAGCAGCAGGCCGGCATCCTCGAGGCGAGCCAGCTCGGCGCGAACCGTCGAGGCGCCCCAGGGCATGTCCTCGAGCGAGGCGAGAGCCTTGGAGGGCACGGGCTCCTCGGAGTCCACGTGGAACTCCACGACCTTGCGCAGGATGAAGCTCTGGCGGGGCGTGACCTCCACGCCCACGCAGGGTAAACGGGGGGCGACTGGCGGAGCCCGGAGGGAGGGGGGCGAAGCCCCCCTAGGAGGGCCGCAGCTCGGCTTCCGCGTTGCGGATGATCTTCTTGCCGTCCTGCTCGGCCTCGGCGTCGACCACGACGATGCCATCGGCCTCCTCGCGCACCGTGCCCGTGACGGTGATCTCGGACTCGGGCACGCCCATGCCGCGGAACTGGACCTCCAAGCGGCGCAGCGAGCGGGGGTCGCCCCCGGCCGCGGCGGCGTTGGCGCGGGCCACCTGGGCCATCGAGTAGAGGCCGTGGAGGATGTTGCGCGGCAGGCCGACCTGCTGAGCGAAGTCGTTGTCGATGTGGATCGGGTTGAAGTCGCCTGACGCACCGGCGTAGCGGTGTGGGAGGTACTTGTCGGGGGTGACCTTGAGCTCGGGGATCGGGTCTCCCTGGTTCATGAGACCCCCCTGACGATGTTGGTCCAGGTGCCGCGCACGACCTCGGCGCCGTCCTGGTTTGTCGACACCGAGCTGAATACGTAGAAGCCCATGCCGCCCTTCTCGGAGATGTCGTCCACCTCCGCCGTGGTGGTGATGACGTCGCCCGCGCAGACGGGCTCGCCCCAGACGAACTCCTGGCCGCCGTGGACCATCGACATGAGGTCTATGCCCACCTCGGGGTCGGTGATCGCCGGCGCCATCGCCCCCGCGGAGTAGACGACCGCGAACATGGGCGGCGCGGGCACGTCCCGGAAACCGGCGTCCCTTGCCGCCTGGCGGTCGAAGTAGACGTGGTTGTCCTCCCCCACCGCGTTGGCGTACTCCGCGATCTTCTCCTTGCCCACCTCGTACTCGAACGGTGGGTAGGACTTGCCCTTGGCACCGTCGTCGACCGCCACGGGCGAAGTTATAGCCCCTCGGTCTGATGACAACCCGCCTTCCGGCTGCGCTCAGGCTGGCCGGGCGCGTGCCTCGACGTGGGTGACCTGGAGCCCGAGCCCCTCGAGCTTGCTCGGCAGGTCGACCTTGAGCCAGCGCGAGACGCGAGCCGGGAGCGTCGACAGGATGATCTCGTCAAAGCCGCGCTGGTTGACGGCGTCCTGGATCGCGGCCAGCGGATCGGCGTCGCCGGTCATGCCCTCGACCTCACCTCCGGCGGCGTCCTCGAGCAGAGGGAGGGCCAGCTCCAGCACCGCGTCGGACTCATTGGCGTCGCTGTGGCTGTCCTCGGCGCTGGTGAGCCTGCTGAGACCCTGCCAGGAGTGCGGGACGAGCAGCGTGAAAGTGCAGGGCCCCGAGGCTGCGCGGCGGCGCACTGCCTCGATCAGCGCCGGCGTCGCGGCCGTCCGGTTGGCGACGATGAGGACGCGGGCGGGCTCGGAGGACTCCATGGGCAGCTGCTCTACCCCCTGCGACGAGCCAGCAGGTTGCTGTCGGCCCGCGTGATGAACTCCTTCGGAGAGTCCCCGTCACCCAGCTCGCTGAAGCCGACGCTCACCGAGCTGCCCTCGGAGTCCTTCAACTTCGCGCGAAGGCTGTCGAAGCGATATCGCGTCTCAGCGAGCGTGACGTTGGGCAGCGCACACAGGAACTCGTCGCCGCCGAGTCGCACGAGCAGGTCGTAGTCGCGCATGTGACGCCTGAGCCACTCGGTCACGGTCCGAAGCAGCTCGTCTCCCGCCGCGTGGCCCTGCTTGTCGTTGACGGACTTCAGCCCGTCCACGTCCACGTAGGCGGCCACCAGGCTGTGGCCTTCTCGACGGGCGCGCTTGATCTCGTTCTCCAGCTCCTCGAGCCCGACACCCCGTCGCCTCGCGCCGGTCAGCTCGTCGGTTCCCGCCTGCTCGCGGTCGTGGGCGGCCTGCTGGCGATCTCGCGCCGCCTGCTGGCGATCATGCAAGGCCTGCGCGCGGTCGCTGGCCGCGCGGATCCGGCTCGCATGACCACGCGCGCGCAGCCCCTGCACCCGCATGGTGTCTTCTCTGTCGCGGAGATCTCCGGCGTCCAGGTCGGCGGCTTCCTTGTCGCGGCACCGGGCAAACTCGTCGCGGCGCTTCGAGAGTTCGTCACGTCGTCGCGCGAAGACGTCTCGGTGCTCGGCTGTTTGATCGCGCAGGCTCGAGGTCTGCTCACGTGCTCGCGTGGCTCCGGCGCGGGCAGCGGAGGTCTTGGCGTGAGCCACCTGGTCGCCGCCGTGGTCGCCGACCCAGTCAGACGCAGCCTGATCCTCGTCTGAGGCCTGCTGGTCGCGGTCGCTCAGCGTCTGGTCGCGCTCGCCGAGCGTCTGCTCGTCGTCGGCGAGCATCTGATCGGGGTCGCTCAGGCGCACCTCGGCGAGGTGCGGACCGTCCTCACTCTCGGGGCCGGGGTGCTCCACGGGTTCACCAACCTCGTGAGAATCGCACGCTGAGCGAGCCGGCGTGGGCGCCCCGCTCGGTCGTCGTGGCTATGGCGGCGTCACAGCGTTCGCTGAGCCGGTCCTGCTCGACTCGCCCCGCGTGCAGGCGCTGTAGCGCGCTGTCGTGAGCCGTGCTTGTCATCGCCGCCCTGCCTTCCTGTCCCTCTAAAGAGGTCGCGCGGAAGGGAGAGAGTGAGACCCCAAGGGCGATTAGTGATTTTGGACACTAGCACTGCGGAGTTGGGGCGACTGCACCGTGGTGGTACTCGCGAGGCTTGCCCGGGAGCTCCCCGAGGCCCTGCGGCTCCTGCGAGAGCTGGGCCGAGACTAGAATCGCCGCCGTTGAGGCGGCGCCTTCTCCCTCTTGCGGTCACAGGCCTCCTGCTGGCCGGCTGCGGCGCTGAGGAGCAGCCCACGCCCCGGCCGAGCCCCGAAGCCGGCGATGAGCGGCGGAATGAGGTCAGGGGCCCGGGCTTCACCACCGAGAAGCCGCGCGGGTTCACGGGCAGCGGAGGCGGCGGCCAGGGCGGAGGGGTCGTGCTCACGCTGCTCGGGCCCTTCAGGGCCAGCGAACGCTTTCCGCCGAACATCACGGTCGCCCGCACCGCCGCGCCTGCGAGCTCCTCGGCGGAACAGGTCCGCGGCTCGATCCGCACCCAGAGCGAGGCGCAGGGAGGCAAAGGCGTCGATGCGCTGCCCGACCGCGAAATCGACGGCGAGGCGGCGATCGGGGTGACCTACTCGCGAAGCGGTCCCGGCGCTGAGCTGACGCAGCGCACCTACGCCGTGGTCCACGGGCGACAGCTCTACACGATTGCCTCCACCACGGCGCTGAAGTCGGCGGTCGACGGCGAGAAGGTGCTCGAGACGGTGCTCGACGGCTGGCGCTGGGTCGACTGAGAAGCCATCGAGACCTGCAAGTAGATTCCGCGCCGTGAAGCTCTATGTCTGCTGGAACGTCAAGCGCGGACCTTTGGGTCATCCGTGCGGCAACGCCTACCACGCCCTGCGTCAGGCCGGTCACGACCCTGAGGTGATCAAGTCGTACGGGCTCCGCATCCTGCCCGACCGCTTCAACCGGACCGAGGGTCGTCGTGAGGCGAAGCGGCTCACCAACAGCAAGACCGTCCCCGTGCTGGTGACCGGCGAGGGTGAGATCGTCTCGGACTCGAAGAGGATCGTCGCCTGGGCGCGCGAGCATCCCGCGGGAGCCGGGCCGGGCGCTAGCGCGACCGCCGAGACCCAGCTCTCGGACAGCTTCTAAGCGCTAAGCGACTTCGCGCAGCGCCTGCGTCTCGGCGAGCGACGCCAGCTTGCGCAGCGCGGCCTCCTCGACCTGGCGGGTGCGCTCGCGGGTGAGGCCGAAGATGCGGCCCACCTCGTCGAGGTTGCGCGGCTGCTCGCCGCCAAGACCCCAGCGCAGCGCGACCACGCGCCGCTCGCGGTAGGAGAGGTTCTCCATCGCCTCCTCGAGGCGGTCGCGCGAGAGCCGCTCGGCGGCGATCTCGAAGGGTGACTCGGCGCGGGTGTCGGGGATCAGCTCCCCGAGCGAGGCGGCGTCGCCGTCGTCGCCGACGGGCTTCTCGAGCGACACCGGCGCCTGGGCGGCGCGCATGATCAGGTCCGCCTCGTCGGGATCGATGCCCACCTCGGCGGCGATCTCCTCGATGGTGGGCTCGCGGTCTCCGCCCTCGGCCTGCAGCCGGCGCTGCACCCCGTCGAGCTTGTGGAGCACGTTGTTGATGTGGATGGGGATCCGAACGGTGCGCGACTTGTCGGCGATGGCCCTCGAGATCGCCTGGCGGATCCACCAGGTGGCGTAGGTCGAGAATTTGAAGCCCTTGCGGTAGTCGAACTTCTCGACTGCGCGGACCAGGCCGATCGAGCCCTCCTGGATCAGCTCCATGAAGTCGAGCCCCTGGTTGCGATAGCGCTTGGCGATCGAGACCACGAGGCGCAGGTTGGCCTCGATCATCCGCTCCTTCGCGGCCAAGTCGCCGCGCTCGACGCGCTTGGAGAGCTGGACCTCCTCGGCCGCCGTCAGCAGCTTGGTCTTGGCGATGCCGTCGAGGAAGAGCTGGAGCGAGTCGGTGGTCTGCTGCGTGGGCGCCGCGGCGGTCGTGGACACGACGGCCAAGCTACGACGGTGCTCTAAACCGGGCCTAAGACTTCTCGGCGTAGGAGCGCATCGCGAGCGCCGCCCGAGCGCAGCCCGAGCACAGGTCGGGCGAGCACCGCAACTCTCGCTTGCAAGAGAGGCTGCGCTCTCTTAGCTTTCTACCTGTGGAATCCATCGATCTTGAACTAGAGAGCAATGAAGCCTCCGACCTGGCCCCGTGTACCTCCAAGGAGGTCCTCAAGGCCAACGACTGGGACCTCGCCTACTTCATCTTCCTCGACGAGGGCCATCTGGACGAGGCCGTCGGGCTGTTGGGGCATCAGAAGGGCAAGAAGCTCACGGACGGCTGGGAGCACCGCCCGATCCAGATCGACTGCGGGGACGACACCGGAAAGACAGATGACTCCGAGGCGTCGGCCAGCCACGCCGGCTACACGTACGTGATCGCTTCCCATTACGGGAAGAAGGCCGGCCCCCTCCAGATCACCCGGCAGTGGATGGCCCGCTTCCGCCAGGACGACGTGGTCTCAGCCGGCGAGAACGGCGGCGTGCAGATGCACGTCATGCGCGACAAGTTCAAGCTCCACCGGGTCATCAACGACGCGCTGGCCGCCAGCGACATCGAGCTGATCCGGCCCTCGAAGACGATGCAGAAGGCCTTCATCGACCGCGCCCGCAAGATCGGCGACAAGAAGGGCAAGAAGTGGGTCAAGCAGCTCAAGAAGGGCGACTACGCGTTCAACATCGAGGGTGCCGCCTTCCGGCCCAACGGCAACCTGCTCGTCGGCCTCCGCTTTCCCGTGACGGCGACCGGGGCGCCGGTGTGCGTCGAGCTGGCCGGAGTGCCCGAGTGGTTCGAAGGCAGGAAGTTCCCCACGGCCGCGGCCGTGTGGCAGCTGGAGGGCCCCGGCTCAGCCGACGAGCCGGTGGGCTTCCGGGCCATGACCTACCGGGGGCGCAACCAGTTCGACTGCATACTGGGCAACCTGGACGCCGTCGACAAGAGCTCGCTCCTCATCGACTGCTACCCCGAGGGTGCCGGCGCGCATTCCCAGCACTGGCGCTTCACGCTCAACGACCGCTCCAAGGACAAGGTCGCGAAGGCCAAGCACATGCACACGCTGGGAGAGGGCGAGCAGCGCATCGAGGGCATCGCCGCAGGCCCCAACGGTCGGACGCTCTACGTGAGCGACGAGGACGGCCGCGTGGGCATGCGCTTCATGCAGATCAGCTAAGAACGAACGCCCGGCGCGGCCTCGAGCCGGGGCGAATTTCGGGAGCGTCCTGCTTAGCCCACCGTATGGGGGGACAGGGCAGGACGGTGGAGGGGGTGCTCGCCCGGCTGGCAAGCCCCGAGCACGGGGTCGTCACGCGCGCCGAGCTTCTGAGGGCCGGCGTGTCCTCCCGAGAGATCGAACGGCGGCTCGAGAAGGGGCTGCTGCTGCGGGAGTACCGGGGCGTTTACCGCGTCGGCCACCGAGCGCCGAGCGTGGAGGCGCGTTACCAGGCCGCGGTGCGGGCGTGCGGCTCCGGAGCGGTGCTCAGCGGGCGCGCCGCAGGGCGCCTCCTGCGCCTCTTGAAGGGCCGGCCGCCCCCACCCGAGGTGACCACCCCCACCGAGCGCCGGGTACCCGGCGTGCACACCCAGCGCTGTCGGGCCCTGGATCGCCGCGACACCACGACCTGGCGCGGCGTCGCGGTGACGACCGTGCCGCGCACCCTCGTCGACCTCGCGGCGGTGCTCGACCCCGAGCAGCTGGCGCGAGCTTGCCACGAAGCCGGAGTCCTGCATCGCGCCACTCCGAATCAGGTCGAGCAGGTGCTCGCCCGCCGGCCGACGGCGCCCGGCGCCCGGCGCCTGCGCCAAGTGCTCCGGGGCGATGTCCACGTGACCCTGAGCAAGCTCGAGCGCCGCTTCCTGGATGTGCTCAGACAAGCGGGGCTTCCCCTGCCGCTGACCAACAAGCCGGCGGGCGGGCGGCGGGTCGACTGCCGCTGGCCCGAGCGGCGGCTGACGGTCGAGCTCGACAGCTACCGCTACCACCGCTCGCGGTATGCCTGGGAGCAGGACCGGCGCCGTGAGCGCGAGGCGCACGCCCGCGCCGACGCCTTTCGCCGCTACACCTCCGGTGATGTCTTCGAGCAGCCCCGTCTGATGCTCACGGAGCTGCGCGGGCTGCTGTCGCATCCACCATCGGCTCCTCGACCGTGATCAGCGGGTTGTCCGGTTCGTCGTAGGAGGCCGCCCACTCGCCGTAGCCCTCCCCGACCGTGAGCTCGACCGGGGCAACGCCGAAGTCGGCGCGTTCATCCAGCAGCGCACGGATCTCCTCGATGCGCCGGCCCGCCCCGGCGCCGCCTCCGAGCCAGTCGCGCAGCAGAGCCAGCCCCTCGAGGCCCAGCAGATAGCGCAGGAGGGGCGGCGGCTCGGCCGCCAGGGCTAGCCGTCGCCCAGCTTGAGCACCGACAGGAAGGCCTCCTGGGGCACCTCGATCCGCCCCACCTGCTTCATGCGCTTCTTGCCCGCCTTCTGCTTTTCGAGCAGCTTGCGCTTACGCGAGACATCGCCGCCGTAGCACTTTGCGATCACGTCCTTGCGCATCGGCTTGACCGACTCGCGGGCGACGATCTTCGAGCCGATCGCCGCCTGGATGGCCACCTCGAACTGCTGGCGGGGTATCTGCTTCTGCAGGCGCTCGGTGAGCGCGCGGCCCGCCGGATAGGCCTTGTCGCGGTGAACGACCATCGAGAGCGCGTCGACCTGGTCGCCGGCCAGCAGGATGTCCAGGCGCACCAGATCCGAGGGCCGGAGGCCGGTCAGCTCGTAGTCCAGCGAGGCATAGCCCTTGGTGCGCGACTTCAGGTTGTCGTAGAAGTCGAGCACGATCTCGGCCAGCGGGAGGTCGTACTGCAGCTGCACGCGCAGCTCGGAGAGGAAGGTCATGCCGGCGTGCACGCCGCGGCGGTCCTGGCAGAGGTCCATCACCGCGCCGACGTGCTCCTTCGGGCAGAGGATGGTGGCGCGGATATACGGCTCGCGGATCTCGACGATGCGCGTGCGGTCGGTGGGCATCTCGGTCGGCGAGTGGACCTGGGCGACCCCCCCGTCGGTGAGCTGCACTTCGTACTCGACGTTGGGGGTGGTGGCCAAAAGCTCGAGGTCGTACTCACGCTCGAGGCGCTCGCGAACGATGTCCATGTGCAGCAGCCCGAGGAAGCCGCAGCGAAAGCCGAAGCCCAGGGCCTGGCTGGTCTCGGGCTCGTAGGAGAGCGCGGCGTCGTTGAGCGCGAGCTTCTCCAGGGCGTCACGCAGGTCCGAGAACTGGTCGGTGTCGACGGGGAACAGGCCGCAGAACACCATCGGCTTGACCTCTTGGTAGCCCGGCAGCGGCTCGGCGGCGGGCCGGCGCTCGGAGGTCAGGGTGTCGCCCACGCGCAGCAGCGAGACCTCCTTGACCCCGGTGATCAGGTACCCGACTTCGCCCGCGCGCAGCGCGTCCACAGGCGTCATGCGGGGGCCGAAGAAGCCGATCTCGTCGACGTCGGCCTGCGTGCCCGTCTGCATCGCCTTGAGGCCTTCGCCCTTGCGGAGCTCACCGTCGACCACGCGGATGTAGGCGATCACGCCGCGGTACTGGTCGAACTCCGAGTCGAAGATGAGCGCGCGGGCCGGGGCGGTTGCATCGCCCCCAGGTGGCGGTACCTGCCCCACGACGGCCTCGAGCAGACCGGCCACCCCCTCGCCGGTCTTCGCCGAGAACCGGAGGATCTCGTCGGGGCTCTCGCCGATCAACTCCGTGATCTCCGCCCCCACCCGTTCGGGCTCGGCACCGGGAAGGTCGATCTTGTTCAGCGCCGGAATCAGCTCGAGACCGGCGTCCACGGCCAGGTAGGTGTTGGCCACGGTCTGGGCCTCGACTCCCTGGGAGGCATCGACCACGAGCAGCGCCCCGTCGCAGGCGGCCAGCGAGCGCGACACCTCGTAGGTGAAGTCCACGTGGCCCGGCGTGTCGATCAGGTGCAGGCGGTAGAGCCGGCCGTCCTGCGCCGTGTACTCCACGCGCACGGCCTGGGCCTTGATGGTGATCCCGCGCTCGCGCTCGAGCTCCATCGAATCGAGCAGCTGGGGGCGATGGTCGCGCGCGTCGACCGCGCCGGTGACCTCGAGGATGCGGTCGGCGAGGGTCGACTTCCCGTGGTCGATGTGCGCGATGATCGAGAAGTTGCGCGTGTTGGGCGCCGGCGAGGCCACCCGGGCGAGTCTAGGGCTGCCATTTGG
>JACCZR010000103.1 GCA_013695855.1 Thermoleophilaceae bacterium | reverse complement strand
TAGGAAAACATTTGTCGAGAACGATTCTCAATTACGCTCCTCCCTTGGCCGCCGCGCCTCCCTCACCGCTCGAGCTGATCGATCTCGCCTTCACCCGCTCCGCCCTGGCCGAGCTGGTCCTGCTCGCCGTAGCCGGCGGCCTGCTGAGCGGCTGGATCGTGCTGCGGCGCTTGGCCTTCTTCACCCACGCCGCGGGCACCGCGACCTTCCCCGGGCTGGTGGTGGCCGAGGCCGCGGGGGCGAGCCCGCGACTGGCCGCGCTGGCCGTGGCCGGCTGCTACGCCGGAGCCGTTGGGCACCGGCCGCGGCGAACGGGAGAGGGAGGCGACACCACCGTGGCACTGCTCTTGGTGGTCGCGCTGGCGGCGGGCGTGGTGCTCGCGGGCGATGTCTTCTCGTCGGGTGCGGGAGTCGACTCCCTGCTGTTCGGGACCCTGATCGGGGTCGAGGGCGGGGACCTGGTGGTCTCGTCTGTGGTGGCGGCGCTCGCAGTGGCCGCGACCGTGCTGCTCGGCCCTGTCTGGGCGGCAGCCGGGTTCGACCCCGAGGCAGCGCAGGCGGCAGGTGTGCCGGTCCGGCGAGCGGACCTGTGTCTGCTGGCGCTCGTCGCCGCGACGGTCGTGGCGGCGTTGCCCGCCGTGGGCGCGCTGCTCGTCACCTCGCTGCTCGTGGTGCCGGCGGCTGCGGCCCGCCTACTGTGCGACCGCCTCTCCCCCCTGCTCGCCGGCGCCGTGGCCTTCGCTCTCGTGCAAGGCGTGGCAGGCCTCTATCTCGCGCTCTGGCTCGATGTGCCGCCCGGGCCCGCGGTGGCCGCCGTCGGCGGGCTCGTGTTCGCCGCGGTGGCGTGCGTCCACCGGCCGGGCAGAGCGGCGTGAGCGAAACGGTTGTCGAAGCTGACGGCCTCGGCGCCGCCTACGGCGGACCGCCCGCCCTCAGCGGCGTGAGCTTCTCCCTCGAGCCCGGTCAGACCCTCTGCGTGCTTGGCCCGAACGGTGGTGGCAAGACGACCCTCTTCCGCGTCCTCGCGGGCGACCTGGAGGCCCAGACGGGCACCGCCCGCGTGGACGGCCGACCCGCTCACCTCCCTCAGGCCGAGCGCCCAAGGCTCGACTTCCCGGTGAGCGCCTTCGACGTGGCGCTGATGGGCTCGCTGGCCCACGGGCGCTGGTGGCTTCCGCCCCGAGGCCACGAGCGAGCGGCCGCACGCAGGGCGCTGAAGCGGGTGGGGCTGGAGGCCTCCGAGCACGACCGCTTCGGCTCTCTCTCGGGCGGCCAGCGCCAGCGCGTGCTGCTGGCCCGCGCGCTCGTGCAGGACGCCCGCGTGCTCCTCCTCGACGAGCCCCTCGCCGGGGTGGACCCCGCCAGCGCCGAGCGCATCACCGCACTGTTCGCCGAACTGCGCGCCGAGGGCCGCGCGGTGCTGGTCTCGACCCACGACGTGGACAGCGCCCGGGGCTTTGACCGCGTGCTCTGCCTCAACCGCCGCCAGGTGGCCTTTGGCACGCCCGCCGAGACCCTCGGCAGCGACGTGCTCGAGGCCACCTACGGCGCGGAGATCGTGATGCTCGACGACGGACGCCGTGCCGTGACGGTGCAACATCACGCGCCAGGGGAGTTTCACCCCCCTGCAGCCGGGCGCGCAGCCCCTGGCGCACCACCCGATCACCGATGATCGACTTCCTCGACGCGCTGCTCGACCCCCTGCGCTCCGGCCTCGGCCGCCGCGCCCTCGGCGAGGTTGCCCTGCTGGGCGCTCTCGGCGGCGGCCTCTCGTTCTGGGTCACCTCGTACCGGCTCTCCTACGCCGCCGAGTCGCTGGCCCACGGTCTGCTGCCCGGGGCGGTAGTGGCCGCGCTCGTCGGCGTCCCGGTGGCCGCCGGCGCGGGCGCGGGTGTCCTGCTGGCCGCGCTGCTGGTGGCCGCTGCCGCGCGCGACGAGCGCATCGGCGTGGAGGCCGCGACGGCGGTGGCGGTCTCGGGCCTGCTGGGACTGGGCGCCCTGCTGGCCCTGGCACCCGCGAGCCCCCAGCGGCTCGAGGAGCTGCTCTTCGGCGACCCCCTGAGCGTGACCGGCGCGGACCTCGCGCTTGCCGGCGCGGCGGTCGTCGCCGCCGGTGCCGCCCTCACCGCGCTTCACCGCCCCCTCGCGGCGGTCGCGTTCGACCGCGAGGGCGCTCGGGCCGCCGGCCTGCAGCCTGCCCTGGTAAGCGCCGCCCTGCTCGCCCTGGTGGCGGTCAGCCTGGCCGTGGCCGTGCGGGGGCTCGGCAACTTGCTCGCGCTGGCGGTGCTCGTGGGCCCCGCGGTTGCAGTGCGGGGGCACGTCCGGACGCCGGCCGGAGCGGTGATCGGCGGTGCCGTCGTAGCGGTGGTGGCTGGACTGGCCGGTGTGGCGCTCTCGTTCGCGCTGAGCGTCGCCACCGGCGCAAGCG
>JACCZR010000095.1 GCA_013695855.1 Thermoleophilaceae bacterium | reverse complement strand
GGCGCTGCTGGTGCTCTACGTGCTGTTCATCATCATCATCATCATCATCGGCGCTGCGGCGAGCACGAGCAGCTCGTCCTTCTAGATTCCAAACAGGCCCCTGGGCTCTGCCCGGCGTTAGAGTGGCGCCATCGAGCGCATCGGAGGATCCGAGTTGGCGGTCGGGTTCCTGTGTGTGGGGGCGCTGGGGGCGGTGGCGCTGGGCGCGGCTACCGACGCCCGGCCCAGCGACGATTTCACGCTGTGCCCCTTCCGGCTGGTCACCGGCCTTCCGTGTCCCTTCTGCGGGCTCACCCACAGCCTGCTCGCGCTGGGGCAAGGGGAGGTCGAGGACAGCGTGCGGTTCTCGCCGATCGGCCCCTTGGTGGCGGTTCTGGCCGCCGTCTTGGGCTGGGCCGTGATCGGCGCGACGAGGCGCGGCCGGCCTCTGCGGTGGCCTCGCCCGCTCTTAGCCCTCGGAACGATGGTCCTCGCCGTGTCGTGGGCCTTTCAACTCACACAAGGAGCAGCACCATGACCCCCTCATCTCCCGACGGGCCCCCTCCGGACGGTTCGCAGCCGCAACCCCCGGGCACGCCCCAAGGTCCCCAGTCTCCAGGTCCCCAGTCTCCAGGCGGACCTTCGGGACCGCCGCCAGGGCCCCAGTCTCCAGGCGGGCCGCAGTCGCCCGGAGGGCCGCCAGGGCCGCCGCCGGGCCCGCAGTCGCCGGGGGGGCCTTTCGGACCGCATGCGGGCGGACCTCCGCCCCCTCCGGGCGGAGGCTTCGGTCCTCCGGGCGCCATGCCCCCCGGCCCGGCCTTCCCGGGGGGGCAAGCACCGACGCCGAACGCACCCGGGGCAGTCCCCGCCCTGGTGCTTGGGATCCTCGGCATCCTGCTGTGCGGCCTCGCCGCCCCCTTTGCCTGGTGGCAGGGCAAGAGCGCCGAGAACGCCATCGCGTCGTCGGGCGGCCGCTACGGCGGGAAGGGGATGGCCACCACCGGCAAGATTCTCGGGATGGTCGGCGTGGGCCTGATGATCCTGGGCATCATCGCCTTCATCGTCCTGATCGTCTTGGGGGCCTCGGGCGACATCAACCTTACGAATTAGCTAGCTTTAGCTAGGCGAGCGGGTTCAGGCGGCGGCCGGGCGCGGGAGCTCGACCGCTCCTGTCCAGATGATCTCGTCGCGGGCCGGACCCACGCCGATCATGACGATCGGGATGCCGAGGAAGTCGCTGATGTAGTCGAGATACGCTCGGGCGCTTTCGGGGAGGTCGTCGTAGGACCGGGCGCCGCTGATGTCCTCCTGCCAGCCGGCCAGGCTGTCGTACTCGCCGCGGGCCTTGTGCAGCACCGACTGGTGGTAGGGGAACTCCTCGAAGCTGGCCTCGTCGGGCGCGGTGTAGCGGGTGGCCACGCAGATCGGGTCGATCCCGGTGAGCACGTCGAGCTTGGTGATCACCAAGCCCGTGAGCCCGTTCACCCGCACCGCGTAGCGCAGAGCGACGAGGTCCAGCCAGCCCGTGCGCCGTGGACGGCCCGTGGTGGTGCCGAACTCGCCCCCCGCGGCACGGATCTCCTCGCCCAGCGCGCCGTCCAGCTCGGTGGGGAAAGGGCCCGCCCCCACACGCGTGGCGTAAGCCTTGGCGATGCCCCAGACGTGGTCGATGTCGGTTGGGCCCACGCCGGCTCCCACGCACGCCGCCCCGGCCACCGGGTTGGACGAGGTCACGAAGGGATAGGTGCCGTGGTCGATGTCGAGCATGGTGCCCTGGGCGCCCTCGAAGATCACGAGACCGTTGCGCTCGAGCACGCGCCAGGCGATCGGCGCGGTGTCGGCGATGTGGGGCTCGAGGCGGGCGCCGAAGGTGCGGTACTGCTCGGTCATCGCGTGGAGGTCGAGCATCGGGTCCTTGGCGAAGGGCCGCAGGGAGAGTCGCTTGGGCTCCATCGCCGCGGAGATCTTCTGCTTGAGGATCTTCTCGTCGAGCAGGTCCTGAACCCGGATGCCAAGCCGCGCTGCCTTGTCGGCGTAGCAGGGCCCGATGCCACGGCGGGTGGTGCCGATCTTCTGCTCGCCGAGCTTGGCCTCGCCGGCGTGGTCTATCAGCAGGTGGTAGGGCATGATCAGGTGGGCGTTGGCCGAGACCTTCAGGCCACCGATGTCCAGCCCGCGGCGACGGAGCGCGTCGAGCTCCTCCGTGAGCACCTGGGGATCCACCACGACACCGTTGCCGATCGCGCAGATCTTGCCGGGATAGAGGATGCCCGACGGGACGAGGTGGAACTTGAACACCTCGCCGTCGCGCACGATGGTGTGCCCGGCGTTGTTGCCGCCCTGGAAGCGCACGACAGCGTCGGCGTGCTCGGCGATCAGGTCGACCACCTTGCCCTTGCCCTCGTCGCCCCACTGGGCGCCGACAATCACGAGTCCCGGCATAGCGGTTCGAGTCTAGGCGGGCGGCTGAGCTAGAACCCTGCGTTGGCGATGCGCAGGTCAGGGCCGAAGATCATCACCGGCTCGTCGCAGATCTCGATCAGCCGCGACACCGTCCTCGACCCCACGGCCTGCCTCAACTGCGTCACGGGGTCGGTCCTGCCCGTGACCATGACCGAGCCAAGCTCGCCGGCGGCCCTCTCGAGCCGAGACACGAGCCGCTCGAGCTCGGCGGCGGAGAGGTCGGAGATCCGCGCACTGCGCAGCCGCTCGATCTGTTCTCGCAGCGTGGCGAGCGTCACGTCGCGGTGTGGGTCCGGCGAATTGGAGGTCGCGAGGATGGCGCGGCCATCCTGCCAGCGCTCATTGACCAGGCGGTAGAGCTGCTCGAGCACCCACTCGGTCTGCTTCTCGGCACCAAGATCGTCGAGCACCAGCAGGTCGACGCTCGTGAGCTGCTCGTAGAGGACGTCGTAGGAAGCATCGGAGTCTGGGTTGAAGCTGCCACGCAGCTCGGCCAGCAGCTGGGGTACCGAGTAGACCGCCACCGAGCGTCCCACCTCCCCGGCGGCTCTAGCGACCAGCATCGCCAGCGAGGTCTTGCCGGTGCCGACGTCGCCGTGGATCCAGAGTCCCCGTCCTTTGTCCAGGTTCTTGGCGAGCTCACGCACGTAATGTCGAACCCCCCGCAGCAGCGAGGGGTCCAGATCGCAGATCGGCTGCCGGTCAAAGGACACCCCGCGATACCGCTTCGGGATCCCCCTTCCCACCCGGCGACCGGCGGAGACCCTGATCTGGCGCTCGGCGCACTCGCAGCGAGTTGCGTCGCCTTCTTCGTCCACCACCCAGCCGGTGCCCTCACAGATGCCGAGCGGACAGCCCGGGTCGACCTCTTCGCCGACGGCTCGCAGCGCCATCAGCCGTGCCCGTTCGACCCGGGCGGTGGGCCGCCGGGCGCCGAGCGCGCGAGGTTGGCGAACTTCGGGTGTTGCTTGAGGAAGGCCAGGGCGACGTCACCGATGGGTCCGTTGCGGTGCTTGGACACGATCACGTCGGCCTCGCCCCGGCGCTCGGACTCCTTGTCGTAGTACTCCTCGCGGTAGAGGAACATGACGAGGTCTGCGTCCTGCTCGATTTGACCCGATTCTCTGAGATCCGAGAGCATCGGCACCGGCGGGTTGCGCGACTCGACCGCGCGCGAGAGCTGGGAGACGGCGATCACGGGGATGCTCAGCTCGCGGGCGAGGATCTTCAGCCCGCGGCTCATCTGGCCCACCTGCTCGACGCGGCTGTCGGCGCTCGGGTCGGCCCGCAGCAGCTGCAGGTAGTCGACGATCAGCAGCCCGAGCGGGTTCTGCGAGTGCAGCCGCCGGGCCTTTGCGCGGATCTCGAGCACGCCGATGTCGCTCGAGTCATCCACGTAGATCGGCGCCTTCGACAGCCGGTCGCTGGCCTGCATCAGCTTGGGCCAGCGGTCGGCCTTGACCTGGCCGAAACGAAGGTCCATGCCGTTGAGCCTGGCCCGGGAGGCGAGAAAGCGCTGCGCGAGCTCGGCCTCGGCCATCTCCAGCGAGAACAGGGCCACTGCCTTCCCCCTGTCCACGGCGGCGTTCTCGGCGATGTTCGTGACGAAGGCCGACTTGCCCATTGCCGGCCGAGCCGCCACCACGATCAGGTTGCCGGGCTGAAAGCCGCCCGTGAGGTCGTCCAGTTCCCGGAAGCCCGAGGGCGTGCCCGTGACGTCGATCCCCTCGCGTGAGACGCGCTCGAGGCGGTCGACCTCCTCGTGGAGCACATCCTCGAGCGCGCGCATCTCGCCCGAGCCCTCCTCGTGGCCGACCTTGAACAGCGCGGCCTCGGCTTCCTCGACCAGCGTCTGGGCGTCGCCGGAGTGGGTGAACACCTGGTCCTGGATCTCCCGCGCGGTGGTGAGCAGCCGCCGGCGCATCGCGTGCTGCTTGACGATCCGCGCGTAGTGCTGGACGTTGCCCGCCGCGACGACCTCGGTGGGCAGGGAGTGCACGTAGTCGGTTCCGCCGGCTTCCTCGAGCTCGCCGGTGCGCGCGAGGTCCTCGCACACCGTCAGCGCGTCGACCGCCTCGGGCTCGGCCTTCTCCTTGAGGCGCATCATCGCCCGGAAGATCAGGGAGTGGCGCGGGCGGTAGAAGTGCTCGGGCCGCAGCCCGACCTCCAACAGCAGCCCGTCCAGCGCCTGCTCGGTGAGGAGGATCGAGCCGAGCACCGACGCCTCGGCCTCGAGGTTCTGGGGGGGAACGCTGCCGTTGGCCGACATCAGAGGAGAACCTCGAAGTGGCCTTGCGCCGCAGGCCGAAGACGGCCCGCAGCGTCCGGCAGGACTACTCGGCGGTGACGATCGTCTTGATCTCCGCGGTGACGCCTTCGGAGATCTCGACCTCGACCATGTGCGTGCCCGTTGACTTGATGGGCTCGCGCAGCAGGACCTTGCGGCGATCCAGCCTGAGATCGCGCGCTTGGCGGACCGCGTCGACCACGTCCTGGGCGGTCACCGACCCGAACAGGCGGCCGTCTTCCCCGGCCTGGTGGGCGATGGTCAGTACCGTGCGCTTGAGCAGCGCTGCGGTGTCCTGAGCCTTCTCGGCGGCCTCGCTTGCCGCCCGCTCCTCGCGCTCGCGGCGCCGGTGGGACTCCGCGATCGAAGCGGGAGTGGCGGGCTGGGCCAGCTTGCGAGGCGCCAGGTAGTTGCGCAGGTAGCCCGGCGCGACGTCCACGACGTCCCCGCGCTCGCCGAGCGTCTCGACCTCTTGGAGCAGGATTGCCTGGGCCACTATCGGTCGGAGACGTAGGGCAGGAAGCCGAGCTCGCGGGCGCGCTTGACCGCGCGGGCGAGCTGGACCTGGTGGCGCCGGCAGGAGCCGGTGACGCGCGAGGAGCGGATCTTGCCCTTGTCGCTGATCGCCCGTCGCAGGGCACCGATGTCCTTGTAATCGATGATGTCGATCTTCTCGCGACAGAATGGGCACGACTTCCGGCGCCCACCGGTTGCCGGCCCGCGCTTTTCGCGCTTGCGGCGGTCCCGCACGTCTCCCCGTTGCTTCGCCATGAGGCAGGCGAGTCTAGCGATGACACGATCGCCCTCTCTGCCGCCGGTCCGCCCGGAAGAACCCCTAGAAGGGGATGTCGTCGTCCGACGGGGAGCCGCTGGTGGCGCCGGCCGTCTCGAAGTCCGCCGTGTCCGCAGGGACGTCGCTCTGCGGGGTGAAGCGACCACCACCACCGCCGTTCTCGCCGCCGTCGCGTGAGCCGAGGAACTGCACCGAGTCGGCGACGATGTCGATCGCCTGCCGCTTGTTGCCGTTGGGATCGTCCCACTCGCGCCACTCCAAGCGGCCATCCACGGCCACCGGGCGGCCCTTCTGCAGGTAGGTGGCGCAGTTCTCGCCCTGCGCGCCCCATACCGTGACGTCGAAGTAGTTGGGCTTGTCCACCCACTGCCCCTGTGCGTCCTTGCGGCGGGTGTTGCAGGCCACTCTCAGGCTGCACACGGGCGTCCCGCTGTTGGTGCTGCGCAGCTCGGGATCCCGGGTCAGGTTTCCAGTTAGCACGACCCTATTGATGTTCGTCGCGGCCATTTCTCGGCGCTCCTTCTCGTTCAGCGGACGGGCTTGGGGCTTGCCGACCGAATGTACAAGCGAGATCGGAGCGTTCGGGTGCCCTCGTGCAGGAAGTCTCTGGAACGTGGGCGGCTTTTTACGCCGCTGTCACCGAGGTCACTCCTCTGCGTCGGCAGGAGCGTCGGCGGCCGCGCGTGCGGCCACCCGGCCGTCGCCCTCGTCCTCGCGGCGGGGGCGGGCCGAGGCTTCGCGCGGAGGCGCGGGCGGCGGGGTCCCGGCCTTCAGCCGGATGATCCGGAAGCGAAGCACGCCGTCCATGATCTTCAGCGAGTGGCGAAGGCGCTCGAGCAGGGGGTTCTCGCCGTTGAACTGGAACAGGTGGTAGCCCGCCTCCGCGCGATGGTCCATCTCGAAGGCCAGCCGCCGTGACCCCCAGTCCTGCGAGACGACGACCTCACCGTCGGCCGCGATCATCGACTCGACCTCCTCGAGGACGGCGGTATGCCGGTCCTCGGGGACGTTTGGATCGAGGAGCAGCATGAGGTCATAGAGGTGGGACACGGCCGCGGGACGATAGCAACGGCCCGGGGGCGGACACGGGGCCTCTCGCCCTTAGGCCCGCATGGGACGGCGGCGGCCAGGTGCGACGCCCGGCCTCCTGGGCCGGGTGCGATGGGGCAACGTCGGACGGCTGGTCGCCCTGCTCGCCGCCGTTCTGCTGATCCTGTTGGGGTGGCCGGGGGGAGGCGGCGGTTCGCCGTCTCCTCCTGCGCCCGATCAGGAGGACCCTGCTGTGGCGCAACCCGGGTCCCGACCCCGCCCGCCACCCGCCGGCGCTCCGCGTTCCGCTCCTTCGCGACCGCGCGGCCGAGGGC
>JACCZR010000093.1 GCA_013695855.1 Thermoleophilaceae bacterium | reverse complement strand
ACCCGGCTGCACACGCGCCACGTCGCGCCCCGGCCCGCAGTCGATCCGGTCGCGCCCCGGGCCTCCGGCCAGTCGGTCGTTGCCGCTTCCGCCGGCCAGCACGTCCTTTCCGCGCCCTCCCTCGAGGCGGTCGGCGCCGGAGCCACCGTGGAGGCAGTCGTCGCCGTCGCGGGCGCGTACCCGGTCGGCGCCGCCGCGGGTGAAGATGAGGTCCGAGCGCGGGGAGCCGGTGAACCGGTCACGTCCTCGGCCTCCCGCGAGCGTCTGGCTGGCGCTAAACCGTCGTCCGGAGCAGATTGACCGGCGTTCTGATCGGGACAGGCGGGTGCCGGGCGCTATCCGAACTGATCTGTTCGGAGAAAACGAACGGGCTGCCCTCGGGAGTCTCGCCACAGGTACGTCACCGCTCCGATCTGGCGGTGGGGGAGTCCGCACCTCGCGCGGCTTGGGCGGTCATGCGTGCCCTGCGACCGCCCCCGCACGACGTGGTCGACGAGCGGGCATTGCGGAAGGCCTCGTCGCGCGGCGCCAGGGACGTCACTCTGTGACCGGCCGGTTGGTCAGCCGCCTACGTACGCGGAGGGCCCGGGGTCGAGCAGCTTGAGGTACATCCAGTGGGGTGGCGCAGCGGGGGCGAAGATCCGTGCTGAGCGGCTTGTGCCGGCAAGCGATGAAGGTCCGCGAGGTGATCAGGCTGCTGCGAGCCGACGGTTGGACGATCGAGCGGACACGTGGGAGTCACCGCAAGCTCAGGCACCCGCTCAAGCCGGGCAAGGTCACGGTGGCGGGCAGGCCGAGCGAAACTCTGCACCCCAAGACGCTCGCTAGCATCCTGCGCCAAGCCGGCTTGGCGGACGGAGACGGGAAATGAGCCAAAACCGCTATCTGATCGTCATCGAAGGAGGCGACGGAGCGAACTACTCCGCCTACTCGCCTGACGTTCAGGGCGTTGCAGCGACCGGCGCGACTCGGGAGGAGTGCGCTCGGGAGATGCAGAGCGCGCTCAGCTTCCACCTCGAGGACATCGTTCGCGAGGGCGGCGAGCTTCCCCCTTCGCTCAGCACGGCGGCCTACGCCGAGATCTAAGGGTCCGCGCACTCCGGTCTCGACCGGGATGGTCGCGGCGGGGGAGAGGTGGCGACGGTGTGGGCTTAGGGGAGGCATGCGCAGCCGGCCGCAGGCCCCGCCGAGGGTTCGGGTAACTTCGGCCCGTGCCCGTCGTTGGACTCTCTCGCCCCTGAACGCCGACGAGCTCTTCGAGGCGCTCGGCGTGCTGCCCGGCGCGAGGTCGGTCAAGGCGAGCAACGGCCTCGGCTCCAGTCGGGTCCTGGCCGGGGTCGAGGTCGCCAGAGCCGAGGTGGTCGACGAGCGGGCGTTGCGAAAGGCCTGGCGCGAGCGGGCAAAGGGGGGGCCGGTGCCACTGCTGGTGGTGGTCGACGACCCCGAGCGCGACGGGGCCGTCCGAACGCTGGGTCCGCTGGGCGCCGATGATCCTGTGCGAGTGGTCGAGGCCGATGACCTCCTGCGCGTGCTCGAGGAGCTGCCGTCGCTCTCAAAGCTGAGGGCGGTGCGCGAGCTGGCCGAGGAGCTCGACCGCCTCGACCGGACGGGGATCGCCGGCCTGAGCGTCAAGGGCCTGGGCACCGAGCACCTGTACGGGACCCGGCTGCCCGGCTCGCCGAGGTGGAGCGAGCTTCAAGGACTCGTGCCCGACGCCCGGGGCTCGTGGCGGGAGGTGCTCGAGTCGTTCGGCTACGAGGTCGAGCGACTCAAGCGCCGCGGCTACCTGGCGCGCCACGAAGGCCGGCCTGTCGCAGTGGTATGGCCACTGAACGATCCTGCTGCCTTCGCTCGGCTCGACCACGAAGGGCGCCCACCCGAGGGCCTGCTGGTCAACGACTGCATCCACGAGGGAGCCTCCTACGGCCTGCTGGCTTCGGGCGCTCGGCTGCGGCGCTTTCGAGCCCAGCCGCAGCAGGGCTCGGCCGTCTCGAGCTACTTGGAGCTCGACGCCGCCTCGCTGGCCGCCGACCACCGGCCGCTCCTGGGGCTGCTATCGCCCGCCTACCTGGCCGGGGACGGCTTCGAGGGGTTGATGAGGGAGGCTGCCGCCTTCGGCGCCGAGCTGCGGGAGCGCCTGGACCGCTCCATCCGCGAGGACGTGCTGCCGCCGCTGGGCCTGGAGCTCGGCCGCTGGGCCGAGGGAGAGGGCCGCGACCTCTCCGACGACGAGACGCGCGGCGAGAGACGATGATCGTCGACAAGCTGGCCCGGCTTCCGGGTATGCGCCTCTCGCAGATGCAGGACATCGGTGGTTGCCGCGCGATCCTGCCTGATCGGCAGGCCGTCGCTGCCGTGCTCGCGCGAATCGAGAGGAACTGGGAGGTGAGGGGGCAGCCGAGAAACTACTCCGCGAATCCCACCCCTCAGGGCTACCGGGCTATGCACGTGATCGTCGCAAGAGATGGTCGACTGGTCGAGATTCAGCTGCGCACGCCCCGAGAGCACTCGTGGGCGGTTGCGGTCGAGCGGTTCTCGCACCAACTCGGCCAAGACCTTAAGTCCGGGGTCGGCCCACCTGCGATGTTGCGATACTTGCGCCTGCTGAGCGAGCTGACTGAGCTGCGGGAGCGCGGCGCCCCTGCCGATCAACATCTGGCAGGCGAGTTTGAGCGGCTCGCCCCGCAGGTAGCCAAGCTCCTGAAGAGAGACAATTGACATGCCTGCCCACCTACCTCCTCGTCTACGACACCCCCCGGCTCCGTTGAACGCTGCCGGCAACAGCGACTTGCCTGTCCATCACTACCTCCTCGTGTACGACCTCGGTCTCCGGCGGCTCGTCGCGTGCGAGGACTTCACGGACAGCGATGAGGCGGCCCAGGCGTATGCGCGCAAGGAGCAGGAGAACCGCGGTAATCGGGGACTGGAGATCGTGCTCGTTGGCGCAGACTCGCTCGAGACCATCAAGGTGACCCATGGTCACTACTTCGATGAAGTGGACTCCGACGCCGCCGCGCTCGCCATAGGCGGCTGAAGCCGCCGCGGGTGCGGCTCGCCAAGTTCCTGGCCCACTCCGGAGCGGCCTCGCGCCGCGCCGCCGACGGCCTCATCGCCGCGGGACGGGTGACGGTGGGGCCTGACGTGGTGACCGATCCCGCCCGTGACGTCGACGAGTCGAGCGGCGTGGCGCTCGACGGGCGGCCGGTGCAGCCCGAGCCGCGCGAGGTTCACCTGCTTAACAAGCCGCAGGGCGTGCTGTCCACGGCGAAGGACACCCACGGCCGCCGGACGGTGGTGGAGCTTGTGGCCTCGCGGCGTCGCCTCTACCCGGTCGGCCGGCTCGACGCTGACACCACGGGCCTCATCCTCCTCACCAACGACGGCGCCCTGGCCGAGCGGCTCACCCACCCGCGCTTCGAGGTGCCGCGCACCTATCGCGCAACGATCGAGCCCCGGGAGTTGAGCGAGCACTCGCTGGCGGCGCTGCGCGAAGGGGTCGAGCTCGAGGACGGCCTCAGCGCCCCGGCCCGGGTGCGCGGCCTCGGCGGAGGGCAGATCGAGCTGGTCCTGCGCGAGGGCCGAAACCGCCAGGTCCGCCGCATGCTCGAAGGCGTCGGCCATCGCGTGACCGCCCTGGAACGTGTGGCGTTCGGCGGCCTCACGCTCGGTGGCCTGGAGTGCGGCGCCAGCCGCCGGCTCACGGCGGACGAGATCGAGCGGCTGACAGAATCGCCGGGGTGAGGCTCAAGGCCCTCCGGGGCGCGATCACCGTGGAGGACAACGAGAGCGGGGCCATCGTCTCGGCCACCGAGGAGCTCGTGCTGGCCTTGCTCGAGCGAAACGGCCTGCGGGCGGAGGACCTCGTGAGCTGCATCTTCACCGTCACCGACGACCTCGACGCCGAGTTCCCCGCCGTTGCCGCCCGCAACCTAGGGCTCGACGTCGTCCCGCTGCTCTGCGCGCGGGAGATACCGGTGCCCGGCTCGCTGCCTCGGGTGATCCGCGTGCTGGTGCACTGCTACCCACCGGAGGGCGACCACCCCAAGCACGTCTACCTGCGCGAGGCCACCCAGTTGCGCCGCGATCTCGAGGCCGCGCAATGACCCCCATCGAGTTCAACCGGCGCATCGAGGACATCCCGGCCTATCCGGCCGCCGAGACCTACGCCAACGACGGAGAGCTGGTCAAGCTGGCCTCCAACGAGGCGCCCTGGGGCCCGCTCGAGGCCGTGCAGGAGGCCGCGGCGAGGGCGCTGACCACCCTCAACCGCTACCCCGACCCCGACAAGACGCTGATGCGCCGGCGCATCGCCGAGCGCTGCGACATGGCGCCGGGCCGGGTCGCGGTGGGCAACGGGTCGTGCGAGATCCTGCTGGCCGCCGCGGAGGCGATGCTCGAGCCGGGGGCGGAGATCGTCTACGCCTGGCCCTCGTTCTCGATGTACCCCCACCTGGCCGCGATGAGCGGAGCGAGGGGCGTGCGTGTGCCGCTGGACGCCGAGAGCCGCCACGACCTCGAGGCCATGGCCGCGGAGGTCAACCACGCCACGCGAATCGTGTTGATCTGCAATCCCAACAACCCCACGGCCACCGCCATCGCGCCCGACGCGATCGACGCCCTCCTGACCGACCTCCCGCGCCACGTGGCGGTGATCCTCGACGAGGCCTACGTGAAGTTCTCGCTCGCGCAGGACCCCGACGAGTCCCTCGACCTGCTTCGCCGCCACTCGAACCTGGTGGTGCTGCGCACCTTCTCCAAGGTCTACGGCCTCTGCGGCCTGCGGGCGGGCTATGCGCTGGGCTCCGAGCAGTTTCGCCTGGCTGTCGACCGGGTGCGCCAGCCCTTCTCGGTCAACACGCCGGCCCAGGCCGCGGCCGCGGAGGCGATCCGCCATCAAGACGAGGTGGCACGCCGCGTGGAGCTCACCGCGGTCGAGCGCCTGCACGTGGAGTCCGAGCTCGCCGAGCGCGGCCTGGAGACCACCGACAGCCAGGCGAACTTCTCCTGGGTCGCCCTCGGCGAGGAGCGCGACGAGGCCGAGATCGTCAGCGGCCTGGCGGCGCTGGGAGTGATCGTGCGTGCGGGGAGCGCTCTCGGGGAAGAGGGACGCCTGCGGGTGACCTACGGGACCCGCGCCGAGAACGACCGCTTCCTGTCCGCGCTCGACGAGCTGCTCTGAACGAAGGAGAGAACTTGGCCGCCAAACCCACCGCGAAGACCTGGACTGCCTCCGAGCCCACCGACCCTCGACCGCACGCGTTGATGCGCAAGCTGGAGGCCTTCGAGGGCCTCGACGGGGCCGCGGACGTCATCTCGAAGAAGTTCCGCGACGCCCTGGGCCGCCAGCCGCTGAAGGACCTG
>JACCZR010000078.1 GCA_013695855.1 Thermoleophilaceae bacterium | reverse complement strand
AGCGCTGGCGCGAGCGCGATGTCTTCCGCGAGTCGGTGCGTCGCCGGGAGGGCGCCGAGCCGTTCGTCTTCTACGAGGGCCCGCCCACAGCGAACGGCCGCCCGGGGGCCCACCACGTGCTCTCGCGCGTGTTCAAGGACGTCTTCCCGCGCTACCGGACGATGCGTGGCCACCTCGTGCACCGCAAGGCGGGCTGGGACTGCCACGGCCTGCCGGTGGAGCTACAGGTCGAGCAGGAGCTCGGCTTTGAGACCAAGGACGACATCGAGCGCTACGGCGTCGCCGAGTTCAACGCCAAATGCCGCGAGTCGGTGCTCGCCTACGTGGACGAGTGGGACCGGCTGACCGAGCGCATCGGCTTCTGGATCGACACCGCCGACGCCTACTTCACGCTGGACAACTCCTACATCGAATCGGTGTGGTGGTCGCTGAAGCAGGTGTGGGACCAGGGCCTGCTCTACGAGGGCGACAAGGTCGTGCCCTACTGCCCGCGCTGCGGCACCGCCCTCTCGTCGCACGAGGTGGCGCTGGGCTACGAGGACGTGGTCGACCCGAGCGTCTACGTGCGCTTCCCGGTGCGCGGGGAGGAGGGCGTCTCGCTGCTGGCCTGGACCACCACGCCGTGGACCCTGCTGTCCAACGCCGCGCTGGCGGTGAACCCGGAGATCGAATACGTGCGCGCTCGCGTGGGCGACGAGACACTGATCCTGGCCGCGCCGCTGGTGGAGCGGGTGCTGGGCGAGGGGGTGGAGACCCACCCCGCCCGCGAGGTGTTGGGCCTCTCCTACGAGCCACCCTTTCCCTACGTGACCGATTTCGGCGAACGCGGACACACCGTCTTGCCCGCCGACTTCGTGACCACCGAGGACGGGACGGGGGTGGTTCACACGGCAGTCGCCTTCGGCGAGGACGACTTCGCCCTGGGCGAGCGCTTCGGCCTCACGCTGCAGAACCCCGTGCTGCCCAACGGAACCTTCGACGAGCGCATCGAGCCCTTCGCGGGCCGCGGCGTGCGCGAGGCGGGCCCCGACATCGTGGACGCGCTGCGCTCGTCGGGCCGCCTGTTTCGCTCGGAGGACTACGAGCACGCCTACCCGCACTGCTGGCGCTGCGGCACCGCCCTCCTCTACTACGCCAAGTCGAGCTGGTACGTGCGCACCACCGAGCGCCGCGACGAGCTGCTGGCCTCCAACGAGGCGGTCACCTGGTACCCCGAGCACATCAAGCACGGGCGCTTCGGCAACTGGCTGGAGAACAACGTGGACTGGGCGCTGTCGCGCGAGCGCTACTGGGGCACGCCGCTGCCGATCTGGCGCTCGGAAGATGGCAGCGAGACGGTGTGCGTGGGCTCGGTCGATGAGCTGCGCTCGCTCGGCGCCGAGGTTCCCGACGACCTCCACCGCCCCTACATCGACGACGCCACCTTCGAGCGCGAGGGGAAGACCTTCCGCCGCGTGCCCGAGCTGATCGACGTATGGTGGGACTCGGGCTGCATGCCCTTCGCCCAGCACCACGCTCCCTTCGAGAACGGCGAGGCCTTCGAGGAGCGCTTTCCCGCGGACTACATCTGCGAGGCGCTCGATCAGACGCGCGGCTGGTTCTACTCGCTGCTGGCGATCTCGACCTTGCTCTACGGCCGCTCGTCGTATGAGACCGTGCTCTGCCTGGGCCTGATCCTCGACCCCGAGGGTCAGAAGATGAGCAAGTCAAAGGGCAACGTGGTGGTGCCCTGGGAGGTCATCGAGACCCACGGCGCGGACGCTCTGCGCTGGTACTACTTCACCTCGAAGCAGCCGTGGGACGGCTACCGCTTCTCACTCGAGGCGGTCGGCGAGTCGGTGCGCCAGTTCATGCTCACGCTCTGGAACACGTACGGCTTCTACGTCCTCTACGCGAACGTCAACGACGTCGATCCGTCGCCGCACGGCCTGACGGAGCTCGATCGCTGGGCCCTCTCGAGGCTTGGACACACCAATCGGCGCGTCATCGAGCGGTTGGACGACTACGACACGACCACAGCCGGAAGGCTCATCGCCCAACTCGTCGACGAGCTCTCGAACTGGTACGTCCGACGTTCGCGAAGGCGTTTCTGGGACGGAGACCCGGCGGCATTCTGGACGCTGCGCACGTGCTTGGTGACGGTGTCGCAGATGCTGGCTCCATTGACTCCCTTCGTTGCCGACGAGATCTACGACAATCTCGACGGGTCCGTGCCTTCGGTGCATCTCACGGACTTCCCGGAGTCCGCTGCGACCGATCCGGAGCTCGAGTGGCAGATGCAGGTGGCCCGCGACGCCGTGGAGCTCGGGCGCTCCGCGCGGGCGCAGGCCAAGCTCAAGGTGCGTCAGCCGCTGGCCGAGGCGGTCGTGGTGGCCGCGCCCGGCGAGCGTGCGGCGATCGAGCGCTTCCGCGAGCTGGTGCTCGACGAGCTCAACGTGCGCGACGTCCGCTTCGTGGCCGACGCCGAGGAGCTCGGCCGCTGGGAGCTCAAGCCCAACTACCGAGCCCTGGGCCCGCGCTTTGGCAAGCACATGCCCCAGGCGGCGGCGGCGGTCGCCGCGTTGGACCCCGCGCACGTGCGGGCGGGGGGCGCCATCGGCATTTCGGTCGACGGCCGCGAGCACAAGCTGGAGCCCGGCGACGTTCAAATGGCGCTCCAGCCGCTTGACGGGTACCAGCTCGAGCAGGCCGGCACTCACGCCGTGGCGCTCAACCTGGAGCTCGACGAGGACCTTCGCCGCGAGGGCCTCGCCCGCGAGGTGGTGCACGCCGTCCAGGCGGCCCGCAAGGGCGCGGGCCTCAAGGTGGAGGACCGCATCTCCCTGACCCTGGGCGGGAACCCCGAGCTGGTCGAGGCCGCCCGCGCCCACGAGGCCTACGTCAGCGGCGAGACCCTGGCCACCTCTTTGGCCTACGACGGCGCCGAAGCCGGCGAGAGTGTGACGATCGAGGGCCGCGAGCTGCGCATCGCGGTCGAGCGCGCCTCGGGCCAGGCCTAGGGCTTCTCAGCCGTGCTCATCGCCCGCGGCAAGGGGCGCTCCCAGCGCGGCGCGCGGGCGTCAGCCCTTCAGCTCGCCGCCCATTGCCCAGTCGCCGGGCGGCGAGTCCACGAAGCGGATCCATACCTGGTCGGCGGGCGTGCCCGCCACCTCGGTCAGGGCCTCGGTGATCCGCTCCGCAAGCTCTCGCTTCTGGTCGGTCGAGCGGCCCTCGAACCACTCGACCGTCACGTACGGCACCGGCTACGCCAGGACGGGCTCGATCTCGGCCACGAGCCGCTGCTTGGGCAGCGCGCCCTGGATCGTGTGAGCCACGTTCCCGCCCTTGAACAGCAGGAGCGTCGGAATGGCCATGATGTTGTAGCGCGCCGCCGTGCTGGGGTTGTCGTCCACGTTGAGCTTCACCACGCGGACGTCCTCGCGCTCGTTGTTGAGCTCCTCGAGCTGGGGGGCCACCACGCGGCAGGGCCCGCACCACGGCGCCCAGAAGTCGACCAGCACGGGCTCGGCGGACTCGAGCACCTCGGCCTGGAAGTTGTTGTCGGTCACCTCGTCGACTGCTGCCACATGCGCTCCTCTAAGTCGCTTTACAAAATGAAGTATAGCGTCGGCCCCTAGCCTCGGCGGAACCTCAGAGCAGGCACCTTCCACACTGCCTCCAGGGCGATGCGGGCCGACATCTTCGATTGTCCCACCCTGCGTTCCCGGAAGAGGATCGGCAGCTCGGTGACGCGGTAGCCGGCACGGACCGCCCGGTAGGTCACCTCGATCTGGAACCCATAGCCGTCCGCCGCGATCCCCGCGAGGTCCACCCCCTCGAGCACGTTGCGACGAAAGCATTTGAAGCCACCCGTCAGGTCCCGCACCGGCAGCGCCAGCAGCACCTGCGCGTACAGCGAGCCCCCGCGGCTGAGTGCCCTGCGTATCAGTCCCCAGTCCTGCACCCCGCCGCCGGGCACGTAGCGCGAGCCCAGGACGAGGTCGGCGTCGGCGGTCGCGCGGATCAGCCGCGGCAGGTCGGCGGGGTCGTGTGAGAAGTCGCAGTCCATCTCCAGCACCAGCTCGGCTCCGCCCTCCAACGCGCGCGCGAAGCCGGCCAGGTAGGCACGCCCCAGGCCCTGCTTTCCGGGCCGGTGGAGCACCTCGAGCTCCGCCAGCTCCCCGGCGAGGCGGTCGGCGATGCGGCCCGTGCCGTCGGGGGAGTTGTCGTCCACCACCAGGATGTGGTGCTCGGGTGCCGCCTCGGCCAGCCGCGGCAGCGCGGCGCGAACCATGCTCTCGAGGTTGTCGGCTTCGTTGTAGGTCGGCAGGATCAGCCACGTGCCTGACAAGCGGCCTACCCTAAGCGCCGCGTGCGCAACGCCGAGATCGCCTCCCACTTCGACGAGCTGGCCAGCCTGTACGAGCTGGACGGGGCTTCCTCCTACCGGGTGGTCGCCTACCGCACCGCGGCGAAGAACATCCGCGACTCCGGCGCCTCGGTGTCCGAGATGGCGCGGCAGGGCAAGGCCGAGACGCTTCCCGGGATCGGCAAGGCCATCGCCGACAAGATCGGCGCGCTGCTCGAGCAGGGCTCGATTCCCTCTGCCGACCGCCTCAAGGAGCGCATCCCGGCCGGCCTCGTGGAGGTCACCCGCATCCCGGGGCTTGGGCCCAAGCGCACGAAGGTGCTGTACGAGCACCTGGGCATCGGCTCGCTCGACGACCTCAAGCAGGCCGCCGAGCAGGGGCGCCTCGACGACGTTCCCGGCTTCGGCCCGAAGGCTCGCGACAACGTGCTCGCCGCGCTGGAGAAGGGCCCCGAGACACCGCGGGTCCTGCTCGACCAGGCGCTGGCGATCGGGGGCGAGATCGTGGACGGCCTGCGCGACCACCCGGCGGTGCTCAAGGCCGAGCTGGCCGGCAGCGCACGGCGGCTGGCCGACAGCGTCAAGGATCTCGACGTGGTGGTGGCCGCCTCGGACCCGAAGGCGGTGGCCGAGGCCTTCACGGCCCTCCCCGCCTTGGAGAGCGTCAGCGTGTCGGGCGAGGCCGGAGCGAAGGGCACCACTCACCAGGGCCTCCCGGTGGACCTGCGAATCGTGGCCGAGGAGAGCTTTGGCAACCTCCTCCAGCACTTCACCGGATCAGGCCGCCACAACGAGGCCTTGAGGACCACCGCGGTGCGGAAGGGCCTGCACGTGAGCGAGTACGGCGTTCTGGATGACGAGAGCGGCACCACGCACGCCTTCGCCGACGAGCAGGAGGTCTACGCGCTGTTGGGCATGAGCTGGATCGAGCCCGAGCTGCGTGAGGACAGGGGTGAGCTCGAAGCCGCGCGCAAGGACGCTCTACCGGCGCTCATCACCCAGGACGACCTCAGGGGCGACCTTCACTGCCACACCGTTGCCTCCGACGGGCGCAACTCGATCTACGAGATGGCCCTCGCGGCGCGCGAGCGCGGCTACGAGTACCTGGCCATCACCGACCATTCGGCCTCGCACGGATTCGGCAACGACGTCTCGGCCGACGAGCTGCGACGCCAGATCGAGCGCGTGGCCGAGGCCGGCGAGAAGCTCGAGGGGATCACCCTGCTGGCCGGGACCGAGGTCAACGTGATGCCCGACGGCCGGCTGGACTACGACGACGAGGTGCTGGCGGCGCTCGACTGGATCGTCGCCAGCCTGCACACCTCGTTTCGGATGAAGGAAGCCGAGATGACGGCGCGGATGATCGCGGCGATGGAGCACCCGCTGGTGGACGCGATCGGCCACCCGACCGGGAGGCTGATAGGCCGCCGCGAGCCCTACGCCCTCGACATCGATCGCGTGGTCGGGGCCGCCGCCCGCACCGGCACGTTCCTCGAGATCAACGCGAACCCCAACCGCCGCGACCTGCCCGACACGCTGGCCCGCGGCGCCGCCGAGGCGGGGGTCACGCTGGTGGTCGACTCCGACGCGCACGGCGTGGACACGCTGCACAAGATCTCGTTCGGCGTGGCCACGGCACGGCGGGCCTGGTTGACCCCCGAGCGCGTGGCCAACACGCGCTCCTGGCCCGAGCTCGACCGGCTGCGCAAGCGCGAGAGCTCGGCTTCCTCGCCGAAGACCTGAGTCGGCTCGATCCGGCGCAGGCCGGGCGTGCGCACCAGGCGCGGCGCGGACAGCGGCGGGGTGCGATCGAACCAGTACTGGATTCCGTCGCGCTCCTCGATCGCCTGCACGGCCCGGTGCTGGTTGCGGGCGGTGAGGGCCAGCAGGATGGCGTAGCCGGTGGCGATGCCGGGAATCTGAGGAAGGAAGAACCCCACGACTCCCGCCGCGATGGTGAACACCGCCAGCGGCCACATGCGGTTGAAGAGCACCGAGCCGGGCTCCAACTCAGGCAGGCTCGTCGTCGTCCGGGCCGCGCTGAGCAGCCGCGCGATGCCGTCGCTGACCCGGGTGCGACGCCCGAGGATCACGCCGATCACGAGCGCCACCACCCACCAGCCCGCGGCGAGGAGCCCGAGCACGAAGTCGTCGTGCTCGTTGGCGCCCACGATCGTCAACGCAGCGAGCGCGGTCGCCGCCCCGCCGCAGAGCAGCACCGACACGCGCAGGAACTCACGGAAGCGCATCAGGCCGCGTCGAGCGCCTCGAGCACCGCGACGAACCCC
Source organism: Thermoleophilaceae bacterium (assembly GCA_013695855.1). Taxonomy (GTDB): domain Bacteria; phylum Actinomycetota; class Thermoleophilia; order Solirubrobacterales; family Thermoleophilaceae; genus JACCZR01. The sequence continues at coordinate 8,168 of JACCZR010000078.1, read as the reverse complement.
GGCACGCCGTCCACCACCAGGTTGGCCCGCTCGGTGATCGCCGCCGGGCCCTCGTCGGACCTCACCCCTACGCAGACGGCGGCCTCGAGCAGGCCCTCGTCCTTCATCGCCTCCAGGGCGTCGAAGGCGTCGAGGTCGGTGACGTCATCCCCTGCATAGAGGGCGGTGCGCGGGCGCTCGCGCTCGCACAGCGTTCGCACCGCCTGCCCCTTGTCCACGGGCACGGGAGGGCGAACCTCGAGCACCTTGCGCCCCCAGTGGGTGCCGAGGCCGCGGGCCTCCGCCTCGGCGGCGAGTCCCTCCAGCCGCGCTCGCGAGGCCTCCTCGTCGGGTGTGCCGCGCCAGTGAAAGGCCACGATCGGGCCCTTGTCCTCCATGCGCACGCGCAGCACCCGCAGGTCGGGCGTGTCCTGCTCGGCGGCGAACTCGCGAATACGGCCCTCCCAGCTGGCGAAGACGGGGACGGTGGTTGCCTGCGCGGCCCCGGGCTCGAGCAGCTCGGCACCGTGCGAGCCGGCGTAGACGATGCTGCCGACCCCGACCAGGCGCCGCGCCTCCGAGGACGAGCGCCCCGACACGCAGGCCACGCAGCCGTAGCGCCGGGCGAGGCGCCCGAGCAGCTTCGAGGACTCCTCGGGGACATGGGCGTCGTCGGCGCGCTCGACGATGGGCGCGAGCGTGCCGTCGATGTCGCACAGGATGGCCGCGCGGCCCGGGTCCCGCGACAGCGGCGCGAGCACCTCCTCGAGCTCGTCTGCGGTAGCACCGGACACCCGCCGTAGTATGCCCGCCGATGCCGTCGCGCCCGCCTCGCGGGCGGAGCGCAGCCCGATCGCCGATCGGGCGAGCACCGCACCGATCAATCCGTCTTGCGGCGATCGGGACCGCGGCGGGAGCGTTCAGCGCGTTGTTCGGCGTGGGGGGTGGGACGGTGATCGTTCCCCTGCTCATCTTCTGGCTGGCCTACGAGGACCGCGAGGCCACCGGGACCTCGCTGGCGGCGATCGTCGTGATCGCGGCGCTGGGAGCGGGTGCGCACGCGCTCTACGGCAACGTCGACCCCCTGGCCGGCCTCCTGATCGGCGCGCCGGCGGTGGCCGGGGTGCTGGCGGGCACCGCGCTGCAGCAGCGGCTGCCCGAGCGCTTCGTCTCGGCGGCCTTCGCCGTGCTGCTTGTGACTTCGGCCATCGTGTTGGTGCTGTCGTAGATGGAGGCCACGGACCTCATCGGCCTGCTGGTGATCGGCGGCGCGGCGGGTGTGGTCAGCGGCCTGGTCGGCGTGGGCGGCGGCGTGCTGTTCGTCCCCGGGCTGGTGCTCTTCCTCGAGGAGAGCCAAGTGGAGGCAGAGGCCACGTCGCTGTTCGCGGTCGTAGGGGTGGCCGCGGTGGGCGCCTACCGCCAGGGTGGCTACGGGAACCTGCGCCTGCGCGACGGCCTGCTGATCGGCGTGCTCAGCCCGCTGGGCGTGGTGGTGGGCACGGTGGTTGCGAACGAGGTGCCCGAGCGCGCGCTGCAGATCTCGTTCGCTGCGGTCCAGCTGTTCTTCGCCTATCGCTTGGCGCGCCGGGCGATGCGCAGCGGCGAGGAGGCTCCATCAGGGGCTTAGAGCGCGGGTAATGTTTCGGCCGTGACGATCCTCGACGTGCAGGCAGGGGAGCGGGACGGGTTCGCCCACGTGGTCCTCCGCGGCGAGCTCGACCTCTCGACGGTGCCCAAGGTCGACGAGGTGCTGCGGCGCATCGAGGAGTCCCGCCCCCCGCTGATCGTGCTCGACCTGTCCGGCCTCTCCTTCCTCGACTCGACCGGTCTGCGCCTCGTGGTCACCGCTGACCAGCGCGCCCGCGACGGGCAGAGGCGGCTGGCCGTGGTGCGCGGCTCGGAGAGCGTCCAGCGAGTCTTCTCCATCACCAGGCTGGACGAGCACCTCGAGATGGTCGACGACGTGTCGGCGGTCGATTCGGCGGGTACCCCCGAGGGATGAGCCGCACGGAGATCACGGCCCTGATGGCACGGGGCGAAGAGGTTGGCTGCGTCAACCTGTCCGAGTTCGATGAGCTGGTCCGCGCCCTCGAACTCCCCGACGACGAGGTCGAGGCGCTGCAGGAGGAGCTCGACCAGCTCGGAGTCGACCTCACCGACGACTGCGGCCGCGTTGGGGTGCAACCGACGCATTACCGCAACGAGGAGCTGGCCGGGGCAACCACCGACGCCCTGCAGCTGTTCCTCAACGAGGTCCGCCGCTATCAGCTGCTCACCGCCCAGGACGAGGTCGAGCTGGCCAAGCGCATAGAGGCCGGTGACCTCGAGGCCAAGGAGCGCATGATCAACTCCAACCTGCGCTTGGTCGTCTCGATCGCCAAGAAGTACCAAGGGCAGGAGCTCTCGCTGCTGGACCTGATCCAGGAGGGCATCTTCGGCCTCATTCGCGCCGCTGAGAAGTTCGACTACCGCAAGGGCTTCAAGTTCTCCACCTACGCGACCTTCTGGATCCGCCAGGCCATCCAGCGGGGGCTGGCCAACAAGTCCCGCACAATCCGCATCCCCGTGCACATCGGCCAGCGCGAGCGCAAGCTGGTGCGCGCCGAGCGCGAGCTCGCGGCTCAGCTGGGGCGCGACCCCACCGACGAGGAGATCGCCGCGCGCGCGGAGCTGCGGATCGAGGAGCTGCAGGAGGTACGCGAGGCTGCCCGCACGGTCACAAGTCTCGACCGCGGCGTGGGCGAGGACGAGGACACCGCGTTGGGCGACCTGCTTGCGAGCGGCGAGCCCGAGCCCGAGGAGGAGGTCTCAGTCAGCCTGGCCCAGGCCACCTTGCGCGAGACGATCGAGGATCTGCCCGAGCCCGAGCGTGGCGTGATCCGCATGCGCTACGGAATCGACGGCGACGACCCCAAGCCGCTGCGCGAGACCGGCCGTCAGCTCGGTCTCTCCGCCGAGCGGGTCCGTCAGCTGGAGTCCCGTGCGCTGGAGCACCTGGCGGCCCGCCGCGAGCTCGCCGCGCTGCGGGAGGTTGCGTAGTGGCCAAGCGCATCCTCGCCCTGGTCAGCGAGCCGGTGTCCGGCGAGGCGCTCAAGTCCGCTGTGGGCAAGGACATCGCCGAGCAGGCCGAGGTGCTGGTGGTGGCGCCCGCGCTCAACAAGAGCTGGCGCTTCTGGCTCTCGGACCCCGACGAGGCCATCGAGCGCGCCGAGGCAATCCAGGAGGAGACGGTGGACCGCATGGACGACGTGGGCATCGACGCCGCCGGCGGCACCGGCGAGTCCGACCCCCTCCTCGCCCTCCAGGACGCCCTGGCCACCTACGACGCCGACGAGATCGTGCTCTTCGTCCATCCCCACGGCGAGAAGAACTGGCTCGAGGAAGGCATCGTGGATCAGGCCAAGGAGCGCTTCTCCCAGCCCGTGCGGCACATCCTCGTGGACGAGGACTCGGCGTAGCCCGCTAGCCGGAGCCCTTTGGCCGGGCCGCCACGTCCACGGGTGTCTGCACCCCTGGAAGGGCGACGTCCGGCGTTCGCACCACCAGCCCGGCCATGACCAGCCGGGGCAGGACCGGCATGAACCGAGACGGCCGATCGGGGTCGGGAGGCAGGCCCTCGGCGTTCTCGAGCAGCGCCAGGACCGCACGGCACACCGGGGCCTGAGGGGCCTCGTCACCGACCTCGCAGGCCAGCCGGGCGAGGTCGATCGCCTCGGCTGGATGGACTCCCTGAAGGGCCTGGCCGAAGCCGAAGAGGAGGAAGTTCCAGACCCGGTCGAGCAGGAGGTCGCGCCCGGGGACCGTCTCTGACGCCGGGCCGAGGTCCAGCGGCTCCTCGCCGTCCAGCAGCCGCCGGGTCTGGCCACCCGCGACCGAGCGCACGGCCTCCTCGCTCAGGCCGGCCTGCAGCGCGCAGCGCAGGGTGAGCACGGCGCCGAGCGCAGGGCTGCCGTAGGGGGCGTCGGAGGCCAGCAGGACCTGCCCCGGCGGCACGAGTGAGAGCAGCGCGAGGAGGTCGGTGGCGCTCCACCAGGACGTGTCGAAGAACAGGTTGGGCAGCTCGCGGGCCTCCCGCCAGATCCAAGCGAGGTCGCAGATCCCGGCGTGGGCCAGGATCACGCGGGCGCCGGGATGGCTGCGGCAGAGCTCCACGACGTGGCGCCCCAGGGCGGGGATTCCGCGGCCGGCGTGAACGATGAGCGGGACCGAGCGCTCCTGGGCGAGGGCCACGATCGGCTCCACGCAAGGCTCGTCCAGCGCAAAGTCCTCGGCCCGCGGGTGGAGCTTGAGCCCGCGAGAACCGGCGTCGAGGGAGCGCTCTGCCTCGCGGACGGGGAAGTCGCGGGGATCGAGGCGCGCAAACGACACGAGCCTCCCGTCCGAGCGCTGGGCCTCCTCGCGAACCCAGTCGTTGGCCGCGGGGTAGCCGTCGGGCTCGTGCATCGCGAAGACCACGCTGCGCGTGCCCGCCGCGTCGAGCGCCTGACGCAGCTGGTCGGGCGAGCAGCGGACGCCATCGGGGTCGTTGAAGCCGATGTGGGTGTGGACGTCGAGGACGTCGAGGCCCGGGAGCCCCTCTCTCAGGCGGGCGAGAAAGGGCGTGACGCCCTCGTCGGAGAACACGGGCCGCCACCCTAGCCCGTTACGCCCGCGCCCCTTTCGGGAATAGCAGCTGCATGGCAGAGGTACGTCAGCTAAGGCTGGGGGGCCCGGAGGCCCCTGGCGCGGCGCGCGAGTTCGTCGCCTCGGTAGCCGAGCACGCCTACCACGACGAGGCCTTTGCGGAGACGCTGAGGCTCGTGGTGAGCGAGGTGGTGACCAACAGCGTCAGGCACGGCAAGGGAGGCGGGGACGGCTGCGTGGAGCTCACCGTCGAGGCGGGCCCGCACCACCTGCGCCTCGAGATCGCCGACGAGGGCCAGGGCTTCGAGGCCACGCCCACGCCGGGACGGCCCGACCGGCCCGGCGGCTGGGGGCTCTTCCTGGTCGACACCCTGGCCGACCGCTGGGGCGTCGAGAACTCGCCTGGCACCCGCGTGTGGCTGGAGATGTCGCCCGGCTCCGCAACGGCTTAGGAGCCTAACCGACCCCGTAGCGCTCCCGGCGGCTCTCATCGCGCTCGGATTCACTCAGCATGCGGATGAACAAGAACGCCATGGCCAGTGTGAGAACAAGGCCTTCCTCGACCATCATCAAGCTACCCGCGAGGCTCTGATCGGTCTTGGGGGCCAGGCCCCAGAAGCGCTCCTGTCGCGCGTAGCCCTCGTAGAGGAACACTGGTGCCCAGGTGATGAGGCTTGCGAGGACTCCCGTGAGGATCTTCGCGCCGCCCACGTAGAAGACGACCCCCATTCCCTCCAGGCGCTGCCGGCTGCGAATCGGCGACAGCACGTGCCACCAGAACAGCATCGCTGCGGCGAAGAAGCTCATGTGTTGCAGCGAGTGCACGAGCGAGTTCTCGAGGCTGGTGTTGTAGAGCGCGGGGATATGCCAGATCCCGAGCGTGCCGGCGTAGAGGAGCACCGCGAAGGTCGGCGAGGCCAATGGGCCCGCGCGGCGCTCGACCGCTGTCAGCCGGGCCGTGACTGGTCGCAGGATGGCCTTGGTCAGTCCGAGCAGCAGGAAGACCGCGGCGAAGTCGGTCAACAGGATGTGCTGCACGACGTGCATCACGAACAGCTGCTCGCCGAGGCCGTCCACCGGCGAGATCAGGGCGGTGAAGAGCATGAGCACTCCGACCAGGAACGACACGAGGCGAGGCACCGATGCTCCTCGAGGGCCCATCTGCGCGCGAACCCGTCGCCAGCGCCAGAGGTAGACCGCGGTGGCTAGGGCCAGGTTGGCGAGAATCCCCGGGTTGAGCGCCCAGGAGAGCTCCGGGCTCATCTCAGGCCCTCCGCAGCCGAGAGCTGCAGGAGTCGTTCGTGGCCTTGGTGATCGACCTGCAGCGTGGTGTGGTCGATGTGGAAGCGCCCAGCCAGCAGGGCCTCGAGCTCGCGCCGCTGGGCGTGGCAGTCGTCTCCGGTGCCCACCAGCACGTGGGCCGCCAGCGCCGGGAAGCCCGACGTGATCGTCCACACGTGCAGATCATGTACCTCGACCACACCGGGCACCCCTATCATCGCGCGCCCGATCTCATCCGCGTCGACGCCCTCTGGGGTGCTCTCGAGCAGGATCTGGAGCGAGTCGCGCAGGATGCTCCACGAGCTCGCGAGCACCAGTACGCCGATCAGCACGCTGACGATCGGGTCGATGAGGCGAAAGCCCGTGGTGAGGATCACTACCGCGGCCACGATCACGCCCAGTGAGCCGAGGATGTCGGCGAGCACGTGGCGCAGGGCCGCTGAGACGTTGAGGCTGTCGCCCTCGCCGCGGCTCAACACCCAAGCGGCGATTCCGTTGATCGCGAGGCCGAGCACCGCGACCACGAGCACCAGGCCGCCCTCGACGTCGGGAGGGTCGGCAAAGCGCTGACCGGCCTCGATGAAAATCCAGATCGCGAGGGCGACCAGCGTCACCCCGTTGAACAGGGCGGCCAGGATCTCCGCCCGTTGCCAGCCGAAGGTCCGCTTCTTGGTCGCGGGTCGCGCGGCGAGCCACATCGCGCCGAGCGCTACCCCCAGCGACAGCGCGTCCGAGAACATGTGAGCGGCGTCGGCGAGCAGGGCCAGGCTGCCGGCGATCAGGCCGCCGGCAAGCTCGGCGAACATGAACCCGCCCGTCAGGGCGAGAGCGATGGTCAGGGCGCGCCTGCTCCGGGCGCGGCCAGAGTGCCGGTGGTCGTGGCTCAAGAGATCGCCTCGAAAGCCGCCGGCGCAGGCGTCATCACCTCAGGGCGTCCTGGACCGCGCGCCGGAACTCGGAGATTCCAAAGGAGCCCTCGAGGCGCGCGGCCACCCGTCCCCGGCGGTCGAAGGTGAACAGCCAAGGCTCGGTCCGCAGGCCAAAGGCGCGCAGGGGCGCCCGCAGCCCCTTGCGCATCTCGTTGTCCACGAAGACCTCTTGGTGGATGAACTCCACCCGGTCGCCGAATTCCTCCCGAAGTTGGAGGGCGATGTCTGTGACCGGGCCACATACCCTCGACTCACACAGGGCGGGCGTGGCGAACAGCAGCGCAACCGGCTTGCGACCCACCACGTCCTTGAAGTCGACTCGGTGAAGCTCGGGTGCGGGCGGCACGCGGGTGTCGATCGTCTCCACGTTGCCCGAGGCGCTTGCGAGGGTCTCGGTGGAGACCCGCGGCGGCCGCTCGCCCACGGCAGGGATCGAGCTGGGGCGGACCTTGACCTGCGAAGGCGCGCCGAAGAGGCCGTCCTTGAGACGCGTGACCGTCAGGACCGACCACTTGCCCGCGCGTGTGAACGGGACTTGCGTGGCGTAGATGGCCGCCAGCGGCGCGGCCTCCTCGGCCGCTCCCCGGCCCCGGAAGCGCGGCTCGACGACCAGCGGGCTCGCGAGAGCGAGGTAGGGCCCCCGCGCAGGGCGCTTGGGTGAAGGAGCCACGTAGACGGCGGTGCGCCCGTAGACGAAGCGGCGCTTTGAGTCCAGCAGGCCGAAGGCGACGCGGCTGCGCCCCGGCGTGAAGACCGAGGTCGCCAGGCCGATCTGCGGGCCGGCCTTCACAAGATCGGCCACCTGCTGCAGCGTCTTGGCGCGAGCGTCGGGGAAGTCGGCGCGGCTTGGGCTGCCCGCCTTGTCCAGTGCCCGCCCGAACTCGGCGCTGTTCTGCCCCGCCGGCGCCGTGGGCGCCGTGTCCTCGCCGCAGCCCGCCAGAACGAGCGCCAGCGCGAGCGCGCCCGGCGGGCCAAGGGGGCGCATCAGCCCTTGCCCGCCTCGGAGAGCAGCCACAGGGCAAAGGTTGTGAAGCAGATCATCACGCCGAGCATTCGGTGCTGCGACCTCGCCGCGAGGCCTCGGTCAGCGTAAGGCAAGGGCTCGCCGCCCGCTGTCCCTGAAGACGAGGACGGCGAGCTCTGCGCGTCTACTCTCAAGTCCGTGCAACTACGCGCGTTCTTCTCCGAGCTGAGCCGGGGCGAGCTCGTTCTCTGCGCGGTGCTCGGCGTGAGCTTGGTGGTCTTCGCGATCGCGGGCCCCGGCGGAGCCGCGGCTGGGTTCGGCGCCGCGATCGTGGTTGGCCTCGTTGCCGGGTTGGCGATAGGCGTCAACCGCATCAGGGCGCCCGGCCGGGC
>JACCZR010000076.1 GCA_013695855.1 Thermoleophilaceae bacterium | reverse complement strand
GCCCTGTGGTCGCGCACCACCAACCCGCCCGGCGCGGCGGGCACGGGGCTCAGCCTCGCGCTGGCCGCCGGGGCGGCGCTCGCGGACCTCGAATTCACCCAGTTTCACCCCACGGCGCTGGTCACCGGCGGGCGGCGCGAGGGCTTTCTGGTCACCGAGGCGATCCGGGGCGAGGGGGCTCTGCTGCTCGACGCGCACGGCGAGCGCTTCGTGGACGAGCTCGCGCCCCGCGACCAAGTGGCCCTGGCCGTCCAGGCGCGCATGCTCGAGCAGGGCACGGACTCGGTGGGCCTCGACGTGCGCTCGGTCGACCTCGCGCGCTTTCCCAACGTGGCGAGCGCACTCGCCGACGTGGGGCTCGATCCCCGTGAGCCGCTGCCTGTCGCGCCCGCGGCTCACTACACGATGGGCGGCGTGACCGCCGACCTCGACGGGCGCTCCTCGCTGCCAGGCCTGTTCGCCGTGGGCGAGAGCGCCTGCACCGGCCTGCACGGGGCCAACCGGCTGGCCTCGAACTCGCTTGCCGAGTGCTTCGTCTTCGGTCGGCGCGCCGCGCTCGCGGGGCTCGACGAGCCCGCGCCGGCAGACGCGCCGGCGGGCGCGCCCGAGGCCGAGCCGGCGGCACTTCCTCCACGCTCGACGCGCGAGGCGCTGTGGCGCGGAGCGGGCCTTGCTCGCGACGCCGAAGGTCTCCTGGAGCTGCTCAACGACCCCTTCCCGCTGGCCCGCTCGGTTGCCGCGGCCTGCCTGGCGCGCGAGGAGAGCCGCGGCGCCCACCAGCGCCGCGACCACCCGGCCACCGACCCCGGCCTGGAAGGCCGCCACGCGGTCGTGCGCGAGGGCGTTGAGCCGCGGTTCGAGCACTGGGAATGACCGTGCTTCGTAGAGTCGAAACCCGGTGAGCGTGTCCACGCGGGACCTCTTTCGGGAAGCGATGGCCTCGCTCGCCTCCGGCGTGACCGTGATCACCGCCCGCCGGGCCGACGGGGAGCCCTGCGGCCTGGCCGCCACGTCCACCGCGTCGTTCTCCGCCGACCCGCCGTCGGTCATGGTCTCGATCGCGCACGCCTCGCGCTGCCATGACACCCTCGCCGCGTGCGAGCGCTTCGGCGTGCACATCCTCGGCGCCGACGAGGAAACCGCCGCCCGGCTGTTCGCCAGCCGTGAGGATCACAAGTTCGCGCAGCTCGACTGGTCGTGGGACGGGGACGTGCCCGAGCTCGGCGGGGCCATCGCCTTCCTGCGCTGCCGGCGCAGCGACACCTTTGCGCGCTACGACCACTCGATCCTCATCGGCGATCTCGAGGGCGGCCGCCACGGGCCCGGCGAACCCCTCCTCTACGCGCTCCGGCGTATGAACTGGACGCTTTCCTAGCGCCTGCGCGCCAGCCGGCTCCCGGGCTGGCGCCTGTTAACTCCAACTTAACTTTCCCTTCGTTGTTCCTCAAACAGGCGTTGTTCTAATCGTCTTGGTCGCAGGACTGTCAAGAGGGACAGGAGCACAGAGAGGATGTACCAGTTCAGCCGCTCGATCTACCGGGAGCTGGCCGGGGAGGTCGTAAACGCCAAGCGCGACGGTGGCTGTGCGGCCCGGCAGGGGCTGCTTTTCGCGTGCGAACGCACGATGGAGCGCCTCGCAGCCGATCGCCACTACTTCGCCCGGCCCGTCCACAGCCTGTTCAGCGAGGTGCGCGACTTCTTCCCGATCGAGAGCCAGTTGCGCGTACTGCGGGTGATCGAGCGCCACATGGCGCTGGCCACCGAGTACGTGGACACCCAGGCTCGCTCGGGCGTGACCTTTGACGGCAGCCCGCTGTGGTGCCACGCCACCACCCGCAAGGGCATGTCGTGCCAGCGCGTGCCGCTGCCGGCGAGCAAGTACTGCCCTTCGCACAAGCACCTCGACGAGAGCCTCAAGGTCAACGCGGCTTAAGACCCCACGTCTTCGTCCCGCGAGCCGGAGCAGGATGCGCCGGTGCAGGGACAAGGAGGGCGGAGGGAGAGACGCCGAGGGCGGCCCGTGGGCCGCCCTCGGTGTTGAATGGGCGCCTCGAAGGCGACCTACGAGGTCAGACCTGCGGCCGGACGCCGCAGGGGGTAACAATCCGTCACGTGGTCCTTGGAGTCGACGTCGGCGGGACCTTCACCGACGCCGCGCTCGTCGCGGGCGAAGATCTCGTCACGGCCAAGGTGCCGAGCACGCCCGAAGACCAGTCCGAGGGCGTCCTGACCGCAGTTCGCGAGGCGCTCGCCGAGGCCGACGCCGAAGCGGGTGACGTCGAGCGCTTCGTCCACGGCATGACGGTCGGCACCAACGCGCTGCTGGAGGGGAGGACCGCGCGCTGCGCGCTCCTGGCTACGGAGGGCTTCACCGACCTCGAGGAGCTCGGCCGCCAGGCGCGACCCGAGCTCTACCGCTTGTGCGCGGGCCATCCCCCGCCGCTCGTGCCCGCCGAGCTGCGCGTGGCCGTGCCCGAGCGCACCGGCCCGGAGGGGGTCCTCCGCGAGCTGGACTCCGCGCTCCTGGCGAAGCGGCTCGCCGAGCTCGGCGACGACGTCGAGGCCGCGGCCGTCTGCCTGCTGTGGGGCTTTCGCCACCCCGCCCACGAGCGCCGGGCCGCCGCGGCGCTGGACGAGGGCATCCACGTCTCGACCTCGCACGAGACCGCCGGCGTGTTCCGCGAGTACGAGCGCTGCGCGACCACCGTGGTGGACGCCGCGCTGTCGCCGCTGTTGCGCCGCTACCTCGAACGGCTGTCGGTGCGCACGCGCGAGGAGGGCCTGCCCGACCCCCAGGTGATGCTCTCCAGCGGCGGCGTGGCGGGTGCCGCGCTGGCCGCCCGCCATGGCTCTTGGACCGTCCTCTCGGGTCCCGCGGGCGGCACGGTGGGCGCCGCGCGCGCTGCCGAGGGCGCGGGCGCCGTCGACGCGGTGGCGCTGGAC
>JACCZR010000046.1 GCA_013695855.1 Thermoleophilaceae bacterium | reverse complement strand
CCCGGGGGCCGAGCGAGCCAGGTAGGAGTTGGGCCGCTTGGCGTCTGAGAGGCGCTCGAAGGTCCCGGCGTCGACGAGGCCCTGGGCCAGCCGGTCGTACTCCTCGGCGGAGCCGTCGCACCAGTGCACGGAGTCGGGCTGGGTGAGCCCGGCCACCTCCTCGACCCAGCTGACCAGCTTCTGGTTCTTAGTCGGGGCGGCGGTCGTGTCAGACGTGCTCATCGGGTAGCGGCAACTCCTGCGGTCGGCTTTGGCGGGACGGCAACCCTACCTAGCGAGGGAGAAAAGGGGCCCGGCCCGGACCGGTCACTCCACGTTCCCCTGAGCAGACTCGGGGGACTCGCCCTGGGTCTTGCGGGGGATGAGCACCAGCCGCTTGAACTCGGCGACGAGCACGCCGTCCTGGTTGAGAACACGGGTATGGACCTTGACCGTCCCGCGGTCGGGCTTGGACCGGGACTCCTTCTTCTCGAGCACCTCGGACTCGCAGAACAGCGTGTCGCCGTGGAAGACGGGCGCGGGGTGCTTGAGCTCCTCGGTGGCGAGGTTCGCGATGGCCTTGCCCGACACGTCGCCTACCGACATGCCCAGGGCGAGCGAGTAGACCAGGGGTCCCACGACCACGTTGCGCCCCTGCTGGGACGCCCCGGCGTACACGTCGTTGACGTGCAGCGGGTGGTGGTTCATGGTGATCAGGCAGAACATGTGGTTGTCGGCCTCGGTCACCGTCTTGGCGGGCCAGTGCTTGTAGGTGACGCCGACTTCGAACTCCTCGAGGTAGCGGCCGTACTGGCGGGCTCCCGAGGCCTCGCGTGTCTCTTGATCGGTATCCATGAGCGCGGCAACCCTAGCGAGGAGGGGTAGGCGATAGCCTGCCCCACCGATGCGCAACCCCCGAGACTTCTTCAAGCCCCTCTGCCAGGGCGCTCCCGAGCCCCAGGCAGACATCCCCTTCACGCCCTCGAGGATGATCCACTTCCTCGACTTCTCCAACGAGAAGATGGTCGCCAAGGCCGGCGACATCGCCCAGAAGACCGACATCCTCCTGGGCAACCTCGAGGACGCGGTCTCGGTCGACAACAAGGAGGCCGCGCGAGCGGGCCTGGTCAAGGCGGGCAGGGAGACCGACCTCGGGCAGACCGCCCTGTGGACGCGTGTCAACGCGCTCGACTCCCCGTGGGTGCTCGACGACCTCACCGCGCTGGTCGGCGAGATCGGCGACCAGCTCGACGTGATCATGGTTCCCAAGGTCGAGGGTCCCTGGGACATCCACTACGTGGACCGCCTGCTGGCCCAACTCGAGTCGCGTCATGAGGTCAAGAAGCCACTGCTGGTCCACGCCCTCCTCGAGACCCCGCTGGGCGTGGCCAACCTCGAGGAGATCGCCACCGCCTCGCCGCGCATGCAGGGGATGAGCTTCGGCCCGGCCGACCTGGCCGCCTCGCGGCGGATGAAGACCACCCGCGTGGGCGGCGGGCACCCGGGCTACCGGGTGATCGAGGACCCCGAGACCGGCGGCGAGGACTCGGCTCGGACCTCCTACCAGCAGGACCCGTGGCACTACTCGATCGCGCGCATGGTCGACGCCTGCACGGCGGCCGGGATCCTGCCCTTCTACGGCCCCTACGGCGACATCGAGGACACCGAGGGCTGCGAGACCCAGTTCCGCTCCGCCTTCCTGCTGGGCTGTGTGGGCGCGTGGTCCCTGCACCCGGTGCAGATCGACATCGCCAAGAAGGTCTTCTCACCGGACCCCGAGGAGGTCAAGTTCGCCAAGAAGGTGCTCGAGGCCATCCCCGACGGCGCCGGCGTGCAGATGATCGACGGCAAGATGCAGGACGACGCCACCTGGAAGCAGTGCAAGGTGATGGTCACCCTTGCCGAGCAGTTGGCCGAGAAGGACCCCGAGCTGGCCGAGGCCTACGAGATGTCCTCCAACGGCGAGCACGGGGGCACGTTGCCCACCGAGTCGGGCACCCCGCCCTCCTCGCTACCCAGCTCGAGCTAGAGGGCGCTGTGAGCCCGACGGCCGGGTCGCTCGTCTCCCCACGGCGGCGGCGCTGCCAATGCCTCGATAGGGTTCCCGCCCGCCGATGAGGTTCTTCGAGTATGAGGCGCGGGAAATCGTCAAGCAGGCGGGAATCCCGGTCACCGACTTCGGCTTCGCCACGTCCGCCGACCAGGCGCGTGAGATCGCCGAGCGGATCGACGGTGCCACTGTCATCAAGTCCCAGGTCCTCACCGGTGGGCGCATGAAGGCCGGCGGCGTGCAGTTCGCCGAGACGGTCGACGAGGCAGCCGAGCACGCCGAAGCGATCCTCAAGCTCGAGATCAACGACCATGTCCCCCGCGGCGTGTTGGTCGACCCGCGCGCGGAGCTCGAGCACGAGTACTACGCCGGCGTGGTCTGGGACGGGATCCGCAAGCAGCCGGTGATGCTCTTTTCAGACATGGGCGGCATCGACATCGAGGAGGTGGCCGAGAAGCACCCCGACCACGTGGGGCGCGCCCACTTCTCGACCCTCCGCCCGTTGAGCGACTTCCAGGCCAAGGAGGTCATCGCGGCTACGGGCGTGACCGGACGCCCGCTGACCCGCATCACGCCGATCCTGACCCGCTTGGCCGAGCTCTTCCTCGAGCGCGACATGACCCTGGCCGAGATCAACCCCCTCGGTGAGCTCGCCGATGGCTCCTTCGTGGCTCTCGACGCCCACATGGACATGGAGACCGAGGCCCGCCCGCGCCACAAGAAGCTGCTGGAGGACCTCGGCGTGGGCAGCGAGGAGACCCGCCAGGCCCGCGAGTCGACCGAGTTCGAGCTGGCCGGCGAGGAGGTCGACGCCATGGACCACCGCGGGGTAGCGGGCAACGTCACCGAGTTCGACGGCAACCTCGGGCTGGTCATCGGCGCCGGCGGAGGCTCGCTCACGCTCTTCGACGCGGTCCGCGCCCACGGCGGCGATCCGGCCAACTACTGCGAGATCGGTGGCAACCCCTCCGTGCGCAAGGCGGCCGGCCTGGCCAAGCTGGTGCTCGAAAAGCCCGGCGTGGACAAGATCGCGGTGATGATGTCGATCGTCTCCAACACCCGGGTGGACATCGTGGCCCGCGGCGTGGTCAAAGCCTGTCTGGAGCTCGGCTACGACCCGGCCGAGAAGATCGCCATCTTCCGCGTCCCGGGCGCCTGGGAGGAGGAGGGCTTCAAGATCCTCGACCACTATGGCGTGGAGTACACCGACCGCTCGGTGTCCATGCACGAAGCCGCGCGGCGCGCCGTCGAGAAGATACCGAGCTCGGCATGAGCATCCTGCTCGACGAGAACACGCCATTTATCGTCCAGGGCATCACCGGGCGCGAGGCCGTCAGCCTCACGCGCGAGTGCCTCGACTACGGTGCCGGCGCGCAGGTCGTGGGCGGCGTGACCCCCGGCCGCCTCGGCCGGCAGGTCCACGGCGTGCCCGTTTTCGACACTGTCGAGCAGGCGGTCGAGCACCACGGCGGGCCGATCCAGGGCTCGGTCGTGACTGTCCCGCCCGCCTTCACCAAGGACGCGGTGTTGGAGGCCATCGAGCACGGCGTCGAGCTGATCGTGATCGTGACCGAGCGCATCCCGCGTCGCGACACCGCCCAGATGGTCGAGCGCGCGAACGAGAAGGGCGCGCGGATCATCGGCCCCAACTGCCTCGGCGTGATCGTGCCCGACGTGATCAAGATGGGCGGCATCGGCGGCCCGGCCCAGGACGCGTCGAAGGCCTACACGCCGGGCCCGGTCGGGGTGATCTCGCGAAGCGGCGGCATGACCACCGAGATGTCCTCGACGCTCACCGCAGCAGGGCTCGGCCAGTCCACGGCGGTCTCCATCGGCGGCGACGCCATCATCGGCTCGAGCTACGCCGAGCTGATGCCCCTCTTCGAAGCCGACGACCAGACGGAGGCGATCGTCATCTACACCGAGCCCGGCGGGCGTATGGAGGCCGAGCTGGCCGAGTGGGTCAGGGAGAACGACAGCCGCCTGCCGATCGTGGCCTTCATGGCCGGCCGCTTCATGGACGAGATGCCCGGCATGAGCTTCGGCCACGCCGGCACGATCGTGGAGGGCAAGGAGGACACGGCCGCCGAGAAGATCGCGCGCTTGGGCGAGGCCGGCATCCAAGTGGCGGAGGAGATCTCGGAGATCCCGGACCTGGTCAAGCAGAAGATGGGGGCGACCGCCTGATGGCCGGCACCTTCATCGACGTGGAGCTGACCGACGAGGCTCGCGATGACGCCCAACTTGCCCAGGAGCTCGAGGACACCTGCCCGGTGGACATCTTCGCCAACCGCGAGGGGCGCACGGAGATCGTCGAGGAGAACCTCGACGAGTGCGTGCTGTGCGAGATGTGCGTGGTCGCCGCGCCGCCGGGTGCGGTGCGCGTGCTCAAGCTCTACGACGACACGTCGCTCGAGCGCTAGAACGATGAGCGCGATGAGGGTCTACCTGGCCCGCCACGGCGAGACGGAGTGGACGCTCTCCGAGCAGCACACAGGCCGCACCGACATCCCGCTGACCGAGCACGGTCGCAGCCAGGCGGCTGAGCTGCGGGGGCTCTTCGCCCACCGCCCGGTGGAGAAGGCGTTCACCAGCCCGCTGTCGCGCGCCGTCGAGAGCGCCGCTCTGGCCGGCTTCGAGGACGCCCAGACCACCGACGAGCTGCTCGAGTTCGATTACGGCGAATACGAGGGGGTGACCACCGCCGACATTCGGCAGGAGCGCCCCGACTGGTATTTGTGGCGCGACGGCTCCCCCGGCGGCGAGACGCCGGCCGACGTGGCCGCCCGCGTGGGCCATCTCATCGACCGCCTGCGTAGCGATGGCGTGGACGCCGTCCTGTTCTCCCACGGCCACGTGCTGCGCGCCCTGACGGCGCGCTGGCTAGGCCTCGGTCCCGAGGCCGGAGGCCTGTTCGGGCTGGAGACGGCCACCCTCAGCACCCTCGGCTACGAGCGCGCCGTGCCAGTGATGTGGGGGTGGAACTTCCGTGCCTGAGCTGCCAGACATCGAAGGCGTCCGGGCGGCTATCGAGAACGACGGCCTTCACCGCGAGATCGGTTTGGTGGACGACCTACCGGGGCCCCGAGGAGCAGGGCTAGACCTGACCACCGCCGGGTAAGACCAGCTACCGAGGCAACAGGCCAAGCGGACCGGGCCGGAGTGGAGCACACCGAGCTCCGGCGGGCCATCGGGCCCAAGCTTCTCCTGGCCTTCGTGATCGGCGACATCCTCGGCGCGGGGATCTACGCGCTGGTCGGCGAGGTGGGCGCCGAGGTTGGGGGCGCGATCTGGACCGCCTTTCTCTCAGCGCTGGTCCTCGCCTCGTTCACGGCCTTTTCCTTGGGCAACTCCTGCTGCTCGTCACCGCGATCAACCTGCGCGGCATCGCCGAATCGGTGAGGATCAACCTCGGGCTCACCGTCGTGGAGGTCACGGGGCTCATCCTGATCGTGGTCATCGGCGCCGGGGCCACGATCTCGACGCTTCTCTGATCGTGGTGAGCGGCTCCCCACGCACTGCGGTGGTCGAGCGGCTGCTCGGAAGCCTCGCGCTCGAGCCGGTGCGCAGGGCGGGGCGCCAAGTGCTTGTGGTCACGCCACCCAACCGCTGAGCGCGGCGCCGGCTTCAGGTGCGCCCGCGGGCGCGCTGGCGCTCGATCACGCTGCCGATCAGCTTGACCACGCCGGGGTCGCCGGTGACCTTCACGTGCCCGCGCTCGTAGGCGCGCACCCAATGGTTCAGGCGGCCGTCGGCGGCCAGCTCATTGAACTGCGGGCGGTGGACAACGACCTGGACGCGAGCGTCGGCCGCCGAGTCGCGGTCTATTTTGGGGCCGGGCACCTCGACGCGCCAAATCGGGGCGTCCCCCCCGTGGGTCTGCAGCTCCACCTTCATCACGAGCTTCAGCTGCGCCAGTGCGGGCACCTCCTCGGCCAGGTGGTCTAGCACCTGAGCGATCAGGGCCTTGGTGTCGCTGGCGGCCACGGCCGCAGGACTCTATCTGCGGTCGCCCGGGGGATCGAGCAGCTCGTCGATCCTGGCGCGGCGCGCGCGCCCCCGCTCCAAGCGGCGCTGGGTCTGCGAGCGGCGCCGAAAGCGCCACTTTGGCAGCGACTCGAGCTCGCGCTCGAGGCTTTCCTCGCGCACTTCGCTCAGCTCGATCTGCTGAGCGAGAAAGTCGAGTGGCGAACGTCCGTGTGTGGCCATTTCCGAGAACCTCCTGACCGCCGGTGCTTCCTGCCAAATCCAAATCTAACCCAGGGTCGCGCGCTGGGACAAGGGAGAGAACCGTTTCAGATCTTGTTGCGCTGCAGCAGCTTCTTGCCGATCACCATCCGCTGGATCTCCGAGGTGCCCTCGCCGATCAACAGCAGCGGAGCATCGCGATACAGGCGCTCGATCTCGTACTCCTTGGAATAGCCGTAGCCGCCGTGGATGCGAAAGGACTCCTCCACGACCTCCTTCCCGGTCTCCGAGGCGAACAGCTTCGCCATGCCGGCCTCGAGGTCCGAGCGCTCCCCGGCGTCCTTCATGCGGGCGGACTTCAGAGTCAGCAGCCGGGCGGCCTCCACCTTGGTGGCCATGTCGGCGAGCTTGAACTGGATGGCCTGGTGGGCCGCGATCGGCTTGCCGAAGGTCTTGCGCTCCTGTGAGTAGCGCAGGGCCAGCTCGAGGGCGCGCTGGGCGATCCCAACGCCGCGGGCGGCCACGTTGACCCGGCCGACCTCGAGAGCGTCCATCATCTGCACGAAGCCCTCGCCGACGCCCTGCTCACCGCCGAGCACCCGGTCTGGTGAGCAGCGGTAGCCGTCGTAGACCAGCTCGGTGGACTCGACGCCCTTGTAGCCCATCTTCCTGATCTGGGGGGGGACGGTGAGTCCCGCGTAGTCACCCGTGTTCTCAGCCGCCCCGGGCTCCTTCTCGGTGATGAAGCAGGTCATGCCCTTGTAGGCGGGCTCGGCGTTGGGATCGGTCTTCATCAGCACGAAGACCAACCCCGAGCGCAGGCCGTTCGTGACCCACATCTTCTGGCCGTTGAGCTCCCAATCGCCGCCGTCGACCTGCTTGGCGCCGCCCTTGATGCCCTGGACGTCGGAGCCCACCTCGGGCTCAGAGAGGGAGAAGGCCGCCCGGATCTCGCCGGTGGCCATCCGTGGGAGGAGCTCCTGGCGCTGCTCCTCGGTCCCGAACTTCATGAGCAGGTAGGAGCCGATGAAATGGGTGTTGACGATGCCCGACACCGAGATCCACCCGCGCGAGAGCTCCTCGACGATCATCGCGTAGGTGGTCAGGTCGAGCCCCATCCCGCCGTACTCCTCGGGGATGGTCACACCGAAGAGCCCGAGCTCCTTCATCTGCTCGACCACCGCATCGGGGAACTTGTCCTCGTGGTCGTGCTCCTCCGCGATCGGAAGGACCTCGTTGTCGACGAACTGCCGCACCATCTCGGTGATCGCGCGCTGGTCGTCGGTCTTGTCGCTGTACCCGCTCTCGGCTACGGCCATGGAACTCCCAGGTTGACTCGCGAATCGGTTAGTGCTCACCGCCGAAACTAGCGGGATGGTCTGGCCGTCCGAGCGTGACGGCAGTTGAGCGGGGGAGCGCTCAGGGCCGATGGTACCGGCGAGATGGCGACCCGCCCCCGAGGAGCCGCCATGCGCTGTTGCTGGTGGAGCCGGCTAGAGGTTGCGGGGGTGACGCGCTTGGAAGGCGGCGTCACGGCGCAGGCGCTTGGACCAGCCGGGGCCGGTCCGCGACGGATCGTCGCGCATGCTGGTGTCAAGCCGCAGGCCCGCCACCACCATGTAGGCGTGACCGCCGTGGGCGTAGACCGTCACCCACTTGCCGGGCCCGCTGCGGCCCCAGCTCATGAAGCTTCCCGACGTGAGGGCCGAGCGCATGAGCCGCGCGCCGGCCAGAGCGTAGGACAGCGTGCCCGAGCAGTCGTAGCCTCGGTCGAGCTTCTTGACGCTCCCATGCCCCCCACCCCACTTGTAGGGCTTCCCGATGATCCGGTTGCCGGCGCGAATGATGCGCTTGACGGCGGGCGGGGCATTGCGCGGTGCGATCGCCTTGCCGCCCACGACCTTTGCCTTCTTCGGCGGAGGCGGAGGCGGCACGAAAGCCGCGCCGCCGGTGGGGGACGCACTTGCGGTGCCCGTACCGACCACCAGTAGGGCGGCGAGCAGGGCGAGCGCGCACACGGCGCACAGGGAGTTTTTCAGGGCCAGTTGCTTCATACTCTTTCGTCCGCCTACGGGGTTAGCTGTCGGGCTCGCGCTGAAAGAGCTTGCGCGCTCTCCGAAGAGAGTTCGCCCCAGCGGCACTCAGGCCACCATGGGTCCCCCGTTCGCACCAAGTGCGATTCGGCGTAGCGGGCAAGCTAGCACCTCAGTCGGCGTCTGTCGGGGTCTCCCCCGCAAATCACCCTGCAGCCGATCCCTTCGCCACAAATGTTGCATGACAGGATCAGGGGCGTGAACTTCGCGCGCGATGTGGTCGATTCCGCCATTCCTGAGCGGCTTGCGCTGGTCTCGTTGGCCCAAGACGGCAGCCGCGCCGAGCTCACATTCGGCGAGATCGCCGGCAAATCAGCCCGCCTTGCAGGAAGCCTGCTAGGCCGGGGGGTGAGGCGGGGGGACACCGTGATCACGGCGGTCGGCAACCGTCCGGAGTGGGTCCTGGCGATGGTCGCGTGCTTTCGCCTTGGCGCCGTGGCGCTCCCCTGCACCGAGCAGCTCAGGGCTTCGGACCTCGGGGCGCGCATGGACGCGATCGAGCCGGCGGCGGTGGTCGCCGACGAGCGAAACGCCGAGACCATCGCTGACGCCGGCTTCACGGGCGAGGTGCTGAAGGTGCCCGACGAGCGGCTGTTCGAGGCCGCGCCCGCGCCCGCCGCCGTCCTCGGGCCCGAGGACCCGGCGCTGGTGGTGTTCACCTCGGGCACCGCCGGCGAGCCCAAGCCGATCCGCCACGCACAGCGCTACCTGGCGGGGCAGGCGGTGCAGGCCGAGCACTGGTTCGGTGCCCGGGAGGGCGACCTGTGCTGGTGCACGGCGGCTTCCGGCTGGTCGAAGTCCGCCCGCAACTCGTTCGTCGCCCCTTGGATCCGCGGGGCCGCGGCGCTGCTGCACGACGCGCGCTTCGAGGCGGCCGAGCGCCTGGACGTGATCGAGCGCGAGGGCGTGGACGTGCTCTGCATGGCCCCCACCGAGTACCGGGCGATCGCCAAGCGAGCCCAGCTGCGCGAGCTGGGGCTGCGCCACGCCGTGGCGGCCGGTGAGCCGCTGAACCCCGAGATCGTGGGCGAGTGGCAACAGAACGCCGGGGTCGCGGTTCACGACGGGTACGGCCAGACCGAGACCGGCGCCCTCACGGGCATGCCGATCGGCCCGCCGGTGCGTCCGGGCTCGATGGGTCGCGCCCTGCCGGGCTTCAGGCTCTGGATCGAGGACGGCGAGTTGTGCGCAGACCCTGAGACGGTGCCCACCTTCTTCGCCGACGGCCCCCGCGACCGCCCCTGGCGCACTGGGGACCGGGTGTCCGAAGACGAGGACGGCTACCTGTGGTTCGAGGGGCGCACCGACGACGTGATCATCTCCGCCGGCTACCGGATCGGCCCCTTCGAGGTCGAGTCGGCGCTCGTGTCCCACCCCGCGGTGGCCGAGGCCGCGGCGGTGGCCGCGCCGGACGAGGTCCGCGGGCAGGTCGTGCGGGCGGTCGTGGTGCTTCGTGACGGCTCGCGGGCCGGGGACGCCCTCGCCCGAGAGCTCCAGGAGCACGTCAAGGAGCAGACCGCGCCCTACAAGTACCCCCGAGTGCTGGAGTTCTCCGACTCCCTGCCCAAGACAGCCAGCGGCAAGATCAAGCGTGGCGAGCTGCGGCGCGGGTAGCTTGGACACATGCCCAACCGCCTCGCTCAGGAGACCTCGCCCTACCTCCTCCAGCACAAGGACAACCCCGTCGACTGGAACCCCTGGGGCGAGGAGGCCCTCACTCGCGCGCGGGAGGAGGACCGGCCGCTGCTGGTCTCGATCGGCTACTCGGCGTGCCACTGGTGCCACGTGATGGAGCGCGAGTCCTTTGAGGACGAGGCCACGGCCGAGCTGATGAACGAGCGCTTCGTGTGCATCAAGCTCGATCGAGAGGAGCGCCCCGACCTCGACTCGATCTACATGGAGGCCTGCCAAGCCATGACTGGACACGGCGGCTGGCCGCTGAACGTCTTCCTCACCCCTGAGCAGGTGCCCTTCCATGCGGGGACCTACTTCCCGCCGCAGGCGCGCCAGGGCATGCCGAGCTGGAGCCAGGTGCTCCGGGCAGTCTCGGTGGCTTGGGCCGACGGCAAGGACGAGATTCGGGCCAACGGCGCGCGGATCGCCGAGCGGCTTCGGGGGGGCGCGCTGCTGGCGCCCAGCGCCGAGCCCTTCGAGGACCACCGCCTCGACGAGGCGGTGGGCAAGCTGCGCGACGCCCACGACCCCGTGCACGGCGGCTTCGGCGGTGCCCCGAAGTTCCCGCCGTCCTCTGCGCTCGAGTTCCTCATGCGCCGCGGCGAGCTCGAGGTTCCGCGGGACACGCTTCGCGAGATGGCGACCGGAGGGATCTACGACCAGGTGGGCGGCGGCTTCGCCCGCTACTCGGTCGACGAACGCTGGCTGGTCCCCCACTTCGAGAAGATGCTCTACGACAACGCGCTGCTGGCCCGCGCCTACCTCCACGGCTGGCAGGTCACCGGCGAGCCGCTGTTTCGCCGCGTATGCGAGGAGACGCTCGACTGGGCGCTGCGCGAGCTGCGGGGCCCCGAGGGCGGGTTCATGTGCGCCCTGGACGCCGACTCCCAGGGCGTGGAGGGCAAGTTCTACGTCTGGTCTTTGGCCGAGCTGCGCGAGGTGGCCGGCGAGGAGGCGGCGACCTGGTTCGGCGCCTCGGAGAGCGGGAACTTCGAGGGGTCGAACATCCTCGTGCGCGGCTCAGGCGAGCCGCCCGAGCTCGACGAGTGGCGCCGCCGCCTCTACGAGGTGCGCTCCCGCCGGGTGTGGCCGGGTCTCGACGACAAGCGCCTGGCCGCTTGGAACGGGCTGATGATCTCTGCGCTGGCCGAGGCGGGCGCGGTGTTCGAGCGCGAGGACTTCCTCGAGGCCGCCCGCGCCTGTGGCGACTTCGTGCTGGGGGAGATGTGTCCCGACGGGCGCCTGCGGCGTACCTGGAAGGACGGGCGGGCGCGGCTCAACGCCTATCTGGAGGATCACGCGTTTCTGTTGGAGGGCCTGCTGGCGCTGTACGAGGCCACCTTCGAGCCCCGCTGGTTCACCGCGGCGCGCGAGCTGGCCGACGAGACCATCGAGCGCTTCGCCGACCCCGAGCATGGGGGCTTCTTCGAGACGTCCGCGGACCACGAGCAGCTGGTCGCGCGGCGCAAGGACCTCGAGGACCACCCCATCCCATCCGGCAACGCCAGCGCGGCGATGGGACTGCTGCGGCTGGCCGCCCTGACCGGCGAGTACGGCTACGAGGAACGGGCGGTCTCGGTGCTGCGCCTGCTCCACGAGGTCGCGACACGGCACCCCGTGGCCTTTGGGCACCTGCTGCAGGCGCTCGACTTCCACCTCTCCCCCGTGCGCGAGGTCGCACTGGTGGGGCCCGACCGCGGCGAGCTCGAGCGCACGGTGCGCGCGCGCTTTCGGCCGCACGTGGTGCTGGCGGGCGGGGAGCCCGCCGACGTTCCGCTGCTGGAAGGCCGCGAGCCGGTCGACGGCCGCGCCGCCGCCTACGTCTGCGAGCGCTTCGCCTGCCTGCGGCCTGTCACCGAGCCTTCGGAGCTGGCGGCCCTGCTGGCCTGAGGACCGCGGCGGGCCGGCTCAGCGCCGGTTCTGTTGCTCGAGCTGCCAGCGAATGTTGCCCTGGTCGTCCTGCTGGGTCACCTTGACCGTTCTCTTCTCCTTGTCGACGGTGGCCGGGCAGTCGAAGCTGGACATGGCCTTGAGCTCGACCTCCTGAGGACACTTCACATCGACCGACCGGAGGCTCTGCTGCTGCTTGAGCCCCTTCTCGATCTCTACCTCTACCTGTTCCGTGCTCAGCGTCGTGGTCCCGCAGCCCGTCAGCGGCAGGGCGACGAGGAACGCGGCGGCGAGGGCGGGTATGAGTCGACGCGGTTTCACCCGGCGGCACTCTAGCGCGGGGCCACAAAGGCCTTGGCTCAGGCTTCGGCGGGGCGCTCGGGCCCTACGGCGGCCCTGGAGCCCGTGTTCTGGCCTCCCGCCGAGCCGTCCTCGTGCGCGAGGCTCGAGGGCCACCACACCTTCGGGCCGAGCAGGATGAACAGCGCCGGCACGAGCACGCTTCTCACCAGGAAGGTGTCCAACAGCACGCCGAACGCCACCACGAAGCCGATCTCGGTGAGGAAGACGAGGGGCAGCACGGCGAGCACGGAGAAGGTGCCCGCCAGCACGATGCCCGCGCTCGTTATCACGCCACCGGTGACCGCGAGCGCGCGCAGCATCCCCTCTCTGGTCCCGTGCTGGAGCGTCTCCTCCCGCGCGCGGGCGACGAGGAAGATGTTGTAGTCGACCCCGAGCGCGACCAGGAAGACAAAGGCGAACAGGGGCAGCGACGGATCAGAGCCCGGGAAGTCGAAGAACACATCGAAGACCAGGTATCCGACCCCCAGGGAGGCCAGGAAGCTGAGGATGACCGTGCCGATCAGCAACAGCGGCGCGATCACGGCGCGCAGGAGCACCATCAGGATCAGGATCACGACCACGAGCACGATCGGCGGGATCAGCTTCGAGTCGTAGGCCGCCGCATCGCGGACGTCGAACTCCACCGCCGTCGGCCCGCCCACGAGCGTCCCCGCGGCGGCGTCGCTCGCGGCCCCCCGAATCGGCTCGATCAGGTCGAACGCCTCGGTCGAGTAGGGCTGGGGGTCGAGGGTGGCCTGGACCAGCACTCCGCGCTCGCCCTGGGCCACCGGAGGCGAGACCGCCTCCACGCCGTCCACTCCCTCGACGGCCTGGCTGACCTTCGCCACCTGTCCCTGATCGGGGACGATCACGTCCGTGCGCACGCTCGACCCGGCCGGAAAGCTCTTGCTCAGGATCTCCTGGCCCTCGACCGACTCGACCTTTGTGCGGTAGCTGTCGTTGGTGGTCAGATCGGTGGAGAAGAAGGCAAGGCCCGCTGTCATGAGCCCCAGCACGAGTAGCGAGCCCGCCATGACGCGCTTGGGCCCACGGGCCACGCGCTGGCCGACCCGGCTCCAGAATCCCTGCGCGTCCCCGGCTCCCGGGGTGCCATGGCGCGGGATGAACGGCCAGAACGCCCCGCGCCCGAAGATGGTGAGCAGCGCGGGCAGCAGAGTCAACATGGAGATCGCCGCACATGCCACGCCCATGGCCCCGATCGGTCCCAGCCCGGCCGTTCCATCCACCTTGGCGAGAGTGAGGCACAGAAGGGCCGCGATGACCGTGGCCGCCGAGGCGAAGACCGCCGGGCCGGCCGACCGCATGGCCGCCCGAATGGCCTCGTGCTTGTCCTCGGTGTGGTGGAGCTCCTCTCTGTAGCGAGCGACCACCAGCAGCGCGTAGTCGGTCCCCGCGCCGAGCACGAGGATGGACATGATCGAGCTCGACTGGCCGTTGATCGTGACGCCGAGCTCGGACAGCCCGTAGCCCAACGCACGGGTGAGCATCTCGGCGAAGATGACCGCAAGCAAGGGAATGAAGAGGAAGATCGGCGAGCGGTAGATGAGGATCAACAGCACGATCACGAGGATGACCGCGGCCAGCAGCAACGTGCCGTTGATCGATTCGAAGACCTTGATCGCGTCGGCCGCGTAGCCCGCGCCGCCGGTCACCTTGACCTGGAGGCCGCCGCCGGGGTCTGACACCGTGTCGCGCCAGAACTGGACCGGGTCGAGCAGCGAGTCGCCCTCGCCGTCGCCCTTCAGGTAGGCGGTGACGATCGCGGCCTTGCCGTCGGGCGAGCAGATCGGCCCGACGAACGGCGTGTAGCCGCTCGGCTGGCCGGGAATCGCGCTGGTCGGCCCCGCGCAGCCCTCCGGCTGGCCTTGTCCCCCCGCGGGCGGGTCAGCCTGACCCGCGCCCGCGCCTCCGCCCTTGGGCGCCCCGGAGGCACCTCCTCCGCCCTGGCTTGGCTCCGAGCCCCCGCTCTGACCGCCCGCCGCGGCGGTCGACCCGTCGGTGACGACCGCCTTGAAGCGCTTCTCGGTCAGCCTCTTGGCGTCTTCGGAGATCTTCTGACGGTCGGCCGCGGTCAGGCCAGACTCGCGCCGGTAGACGATCGCCGCCGGCGCCAGCTCGCCACCCTGCAGGTCCTCGGCCGCCTGCAGGACCTTGGTCGATTCGGCGTCACCGGGCAAGAAGGACGTCGACTCGTTGTTCTCGGCGTCTGAGAACTTGGTCGCCAGCTGCGCGGGACCGACCGCGATGAAGATGCCCACGACCCAGACCGCGAACACGATCCACTTGGCGCGACGAGTGCCGGCGAAAGCAAAGATGGAGGATCGGCCAGAGCTCAGAGGGCGGTACCTCTATCAGGTATCGCTTTGCTGTCAAGAGTCTTTGTGGCTAAGATGCTGTGATCCCTTGGCCGACCCGGCGGAACTTCTCACGGCGCTGCGGCGCTTCGGGTTAGAGAACGACCGTCTCGACGCGGTCGTGGCCCGGCGGCTCAACGCGGGCGCGATCGAGTTCAAGGCGATGGACCACCTGCACGCGGTCGACGAGCTGACGCCAGGTCAGCTGGGCGACCGCCTCGCGCTCACTTCGGGCGCAGTCACCGCCCTGATCGACCGCCTCGAGCGCCACGGCTGGGTCGAGCGCGTCCCTCACGAGACCGACCGCCGCTCGGTGGTGATCCGCCGCGCCCGGAAGTCGGGCGAGGTCCCCCAGCTCTACGAGGCCTACGGAAAACGACTGAAGGAAGCGGCCGCAGGCTTGTCGGAGGAGGAGTGCGCAGCGTGCCTGGCGTTCCTCGAGAGGGCCTCAGCCGCCGCGGTCGCCACCGCGGACGAGGTCAAAGAATCGACAAGTAGCGGTCGAGCTCCCACTGGGTCACCTGCACCCGGTAGTCGTCCCACTCCTGGCGCTTGATCTCCACGTAGCGATTGAAGATGTGCTCGCCGAAGGTTCGGAGCATCAGCTCCGACTCGGCTGTGAGCTCGATCGCCTCCCCCAGTGTCTCGGGCAGCTGCTCGATCCCCAGGCGCTTGCGGTCCTCGGGCGAGAGGTGGTAGAGGTTCTTCTCCATCGGCTCGGGCAGCTCGTAGCCCTTCTCGATGCCCTCGAGGCCGGCCTGCAGCAGCGCGGCGAAGGTCAGGTAGGGGTTGCAGCTGGGGTCGGGGCAGCGCAGCTCCATGCGCGTGGCCTGCTCCTTGCCGGGGTGGTAGAGCGGAACGCGCACGAGCGCCGAGCGGTTGCGCCGCGACCAGGCGCAGTAGACCGGGGCCTCGTAACCGGGCACCAGGCGCTTGTAGGAGTTCACCCACTGGGCGAACACCGAGGAGATCTCGCGCGCGTGCTTGAGCTGGCCGGCGATGTAGGCCTTGCCGACGTCGGAGAGGAAGTACTGGTCGTCGGGGTCGTAGAAGGCGTTTCGGCCCTCCTTGAACAGGGACTGATGGGTGTGCATCCCCGAGCCGTTCTCGCCGAACAACGGCTTGGGCATGAAGGTCGCGTGCCACCCGTACTTCATGGCGTACTCCTTGACTGTGATCCGATAGGTCATGCAGTCGTCGGCCATCTTCAGCGCGTCGGCGTAGCGCATGTCGATCTCGTGCTGGCTGGGCCCGACCTCGTGGTGGGTGTACTCCACGTGGATGCCGAGCTGCTCGAGGGCGAGCACGGTGTCGCGTCGGACATCCGACCCGGCGTCGAGCGTCGTGAGGTCGAAGTAGCCGCCCTCGTCGAGGGTCTCGGGCGACTGGCCGGGCGCGGTCTTCGAGTCGCGGAAGTAGAAGTACTCGAGCTCGGGGCCGACGTAGAAGCGGTCGAAGCCCATGGTCTCGGCGCGCTCCAGCGCCCGGCGCAGCACGTGGCGCGGGTCGCCCTCGTAGGGCTCGCGGTTCGGCGTCAGGACGTCGCAGAACATGCGCGCCACCCCCTGCTCCTCGGGGCGCCAGGGCAGGACGTTGAAGGTCGAGACGTCGGGCATGGCGATCATGTCGGACTCCTCGATGGCGTTGAAGCCGGTGATCGACGAGCCGTCGAAGCCCATGCCGCCCTCGAAGGCGTCGTCGAGCTCCTCCGAGTTCACCGAGAAGCTCTTCAGCTGACCGAGGATGTCCGTGAACCAGAGCCGTATGAAGCGGATCTTCCGCTCCTGTACGAGAGCCTTGACGTCCTCGGCTGTGGTCGGCTGGTCCATCTCGGCTCCTTGCCGGTCGGGGTGCCGCAGGCTACTCCAGGACCGGCGCCCCTCCGAGTCCGGCTAGGCCCCGCCTAGAGCCAGTGCTGCGCCCAGTCCTGCAGGGCGCGCACGGCGGGCTCGAGCGCCCGGCCCTTGTCGGTGAGCGCGTACTCCACGCGCACCGGCGGCTCGTCGTGCACTCGGCGCTCGACGATCTGCTCGCTCTCGAGCTCCTTCAGCCGCTCTGAGAGCAGCCGGTCCGAGAGGTCGGGCACCAGCGTCTTGATCTCGGAAA
Source organism: Thermoleophilaceae bacterium (assembly GCA_013695855.1). GTDB lineage: Bacteria > Actinomycetota > Thermoleophilia > Solirubrobacterales > Thermoleophilaceae > JACCZR01. Next base: position 7,643 of record JACCZR010000046.1, on the reverse strand, counting down.
AGCGAAGCGGCCCGTCCAGGAGGACGCTGAGCATCGCGCCGGTCCAGCGCTTGCCCACCAGCTCGACGGCTCGGTGGTAAAGAGAGCAGCAGGCCGCGCGCCCCTCGGCGCCTCCGTCAGCTGCCCTGATCTCCTCCCTCAAGGGGACCGGCATGTCCTCAACCCTAGCCGCGGCGCCCGCCCCCTCTATGCGGCCCGCAGGAGGCGGCCCTCTTCCCCTGAGCCGTCCTTCGGCACGTTGCCGGACCGAGCCAGCAGGTTGCTGAACTGCGCCAGCGCGGCGTGGGCCACGGCCTCGAGGATCTGCTCGTCGCTCCAGCCGGCCTCCCGCGCCTCTTCGTGGAGGTGCAGGGCCGGAGCGTTGTCGGTGTCCAGCAGCCCGCGCACGAAGCGAAGCAGCGCGTGCTCGGTCTCGTCGCGCGAGTCGAACTCGCGCGCCAAGGCGATCTCGTCGAGCCCGAGGCCGGCGTCCCGCGCGCTGCGTTGGAGCGTCGAGAGCGCATAGTCGCCGCCCTGGTGCTCGGCCACGGCGAGCGCGATCCGCTGTTGGGTTGCCAGGGACAGGCTTCCGTGGCGAAGCTCGGAGCGAAAGCGGGCGTAGGCCCGCAGGGTGGCCGGCGAGCCGGCGAGCACTCCGAGGAAGTTCGAGACCTGGCCCCCGCCGGCGAGTGCCCCCTTGAGGATCGGGAGGCTGCGCTCCGGCGCGGTCAGCTCATCGTGAACCTGAAACCTGCTCTCCTTGGTCTTCATCGCGCTTCTCTTCCTGCCGGTGGCTTATGGGAGGTAAGTATAGGGACGAGACGTCCGCCGTCTTCTACCCGTGAGTACGGGCTCAAGCCTCCCGTGGACGCCTAACAGGCGCCTTAAGAGATCGAGCGAGCGGGTGCTTGGCCGAGACCAACCGGTCCGGTGCTCCGCCGGCCACGCCCGGCCTGCGCTCCGTCGCTAGGAGCTGGCCGTGATGACGGCCATGAACACCAGGAAGAGTCCGAGCAGGACCGCGTAGAGGGCCAGGCGGTCCGGCGCGGCCATGACGCGACCGGAGGACGCGCGGCGCCGGGGGCGCGCAGGTGTGGGCTGACCGCTGATGCGGACCGTCCTGCGCTCGCCGACCGGCGGCGGCTCCTCGACCAGCTCGAGGTGCGGCCGGGAGACGAACTTCTCTTCGTATTCATCCACCCGCTGCAAGGCGCGGGCACCCGCGTGATTCATCGGCTCTCTTTCCTTCGGGCCTGCGGGGTTAGCTGTCGGGCTCGCGCCGAAAGAGTTGCGCTACGTCCGGACGGCATGCCGCCCGGATGATTCGCCCCTGGCCAGTTGGCCTTCGGTTCCCCCGCGCCCCGCCCCGTAGGGCAAGACCTCGGCCGGATCAGGCGGGAGGGTACTAGGTCGCGCAGTGAAAAGGGCGGGCGGGCGCGGAGCGCCTACTTGCCCGCGACCTTCGTCACGTAGAGGGCCACGGCCTCGGCGTCCTTGCCCGCGAAGATGGCGGCGGGCATGCGCTTCTCCCCCGTCCCGCCCAGCTCGATGGCCGCCAGCACGCGCTTCGGGCTCATCTTGCCCACCTCGTCGAGGTCAGGGCCTGTCACACCCCTCGAGTTGGTGGCGTCGAGGTTGTGGCAGCTGCCACAGCGCTCGGAGAACAGGGACTTGCCCTCCTCCTCTTCCATTGAGAGGGATTTGCTCGAAAGGGTGTCGGTGCCCCCCGCGGCGGCGCCGCTGTTGGCCACGATGAGTGCCGGCACCAGCAGCCCCCCGATCACGTAGACGACCGGAACCGCCAGGCGAAAGATCCGGTTGCCACCAGTCAGGTACGCCTCACGCGCCTTGCCCGGACCGCCCGAGAAGGCGACGAAGAGCACCCCCACGCCGAGGAGCAGGAAGGGCAGGATGATTGCAAGGACCTCCACCGCGCCGGGACTTTATTTCAAGCGCTCGACGTTCGCGCGTTGGCGGGCGCCACGCACCCGAAGTGGGAAGGGCCCCGCTCGCGCGGGGCCCTTCCGTAAGCCGGCCGGTAAGCCGGATCCTGTCGTGGACAGTCATCCATCTGCCGCCCCAATGCGAGCAAGGGGCGGCGGGCCCATCGGCCCTGCGACCTACCTGGGACTCGGCGGGCAGCGTCAACGTCCCTGCTTGGCCTTGCACCGGGTGGGGTTTGCCTGGCCGGCGCGTCACCGCGCCGCCGGTGCGCTCTTACCGCACCTTTTCACCCTTGCCGCCGACGGGCTCTCGAGAGGCCCGCCGGGTTGGCGGTTTGTTTCTGTGGCACTTTCCCGCGGGTTTCCCCGGGTCGGATTTCCCGACCACCCCGCCCTGCGGTGTCCGGACTTTCCTCGAGCGCCGGTTGTCTCTCCGACGCCCGCGACTGCCTGGCCGGCCCGTTGAAGGTTAGGTCAGCGAGGAGCCACAGTCCACACAGCGTCCCCCGCCGGAGCCGCTCGTCATGCGTCCGCGGCACACGGGGCATTCGGCCGCCCCGTCGGCGTACAGGCCCTCCCATACGCGCGAGAGCCTCCCCTCGAGCGTCGGCCTGCCGCCAATGGGGCGTCCGGTGGGCGATTCCGGGTCGCCCACAAGCTTGCGTTCGTTCGTTGCCGGAACGGGACGGAAGAGCCTGCGCGGCGCGAGGATCGCCGGGCTCACGTGACCCTCCTCAACACGCCGACCACCTTGCCGAGGATCTCGACGTCCCGGCTGATGATCGGCTCGAAGTCGGCGTTCTCGGGCTGCAGGCGCACGTGGTCGGCCTCGCGGAAGAAGCGTTTCACAGTGGCGTCCTCTGCTATCCGCGCCACCACGATCTCGCCGTCGGCGGCCGTGTCCTGGCGCTGGACGGCGACGTGGTCGCCCTCCAGGATTCCCGCGTCCTTCATCGAGTCACCGCGCACGCGCAGGAGGAACTCCCCGGTGTCGCCGCCCGCTATGGGCGGGATCTCGACGTAGTCCTCGATGTTCTCCTCGGCGAGCACCGGCTGGCCCGCGGCGACCGAACCCACCACGGGCAGGCCGCGGCTTCCGTCACCCACCACCTGCTTGGCCTTGTCCACCAACACCTCGATGGCGCGCGGGCGAGCGGGGTCACGCCGCAGCAGCCCCAGCTTCTCCAGGTTGGAGAGGTGCGCGTGCACCGTCGAGGACGAGGTCAGGCCTATCGCCTTGCCGATGTCGCGCACCGTGGGCGGGTAGCCGTGGCTGGACGAGTAGCGCTTGATGAAGTCGAAGATCTCCTGTTGACGCTTGGTCAGGTCTAGGTCCACTGGGCCTCCGAGAGGGCTGGAACGAACATGTGTTCGAGAAGGTACATAGGCCCTCGGACGACTGCAAGGGGCCCCGGCAAGGGGGCGCCGCGGCTATAGTGAGCGCCCCCTCTGGCGCCTGTGGCGGAATTGGTAGACGCGCAAGGTTGAGGGCCTTGTCCTGCTTATGCGGGGTGGGAGTTCGAGTCTCCCTGGGCGCACTGCACTGGCTGGTCACTCTGAGATGCGGCCTCGCCGAGCCTGCCCTTCCCGCAAAGGAAGTGCGGCCACCGGAACCTTACGTAAGCCTCCATGGGCGTGCTCATCAGCAGAGCTCCACGCTGACCCATTGGTTGCGCCGCGCCTCCACTACGAACCGGCCCCGAGTTAGAAGGGGTCCGAGGCCGAGTCGGCCCTATGCGTCGCGGTATCGCACCACGCCCTTCGCCCGGGCTACCTGCTGACAGCCGACGGGGCTCCGATCAAGCGCTCAACCAGAGGGCCCCGTGGACGTCGGCAGGGCTGGCGTATCGCTCGCGCCAGAACGAGCGCACGGTTTGGAGCACGTCCTCCGGGGCGCCGTTTCGCTTCATGGCCTCGAGGACGTCCGCCTTGTTGGCGGGCCACCTGATACCGCCCACGTACCTCAAACTCACTTCCAGGGGTGTTTCCCGCATGCTTCTCCTCTCTCGCGCTTGCGGACCGAGGGTACCCTTCTTCGCCTTCGCGTGGCTAGGGGACGCGCTTCGGCGCCCGCCAGACCAGCGTGTTCTTCATATCGCTGCTCGGCCGGTCGGCGCAGTTGTTGTGCCGCGGCTTCGCCTTGCGGCCCCAGGCGTCGTCGCCGAACCAGGCCGGCATCCCGAACGGCAGGTCACGCGGCGGGATGCGCGTGTAGTCGCCCTCCTTGAATGCGGTGGCGTAGTTGGCGGAGCCCGTCGCGCTCGGGTCGCTGGTGGCGATGGTCCGAAGGTCGTCGACTGCCTGGCGCCACTCGTCGACCAGGCGCCTGGGGTCGCGACTGCTCGGGTGCGGGACCTCGAATGCCGGCACGTCGGACGGCGAGCTCCACAGCCGCAGCGCCTCCTGGGCCTGGCCGCCGAAGGCCACGATCGCCTGCAGCTTGGCCCGGTGATGTCGTCGTACAGCTTGTTGCGCCACTGCTGATGCTCGGGGCGGCTCAGCAGGGGCCTGGCCTCATCTGCTCGCGAAGATCAGGCCGGGATAGACGCAGCCCTTGGTGCGCAGCTTCCCCGCGGCCTCGAAGCCGGCCGGGGCGGGCTCGGTGCGCGTCTGTACCGCCGCGATACGCCCGTCGCCGCCGATGTAGAGGGCGCCGTCTTCGATCACCGGCTGCTCCTCGTCGAAGGTGACGAGTCGGCCGTAGATGACGAGCGCATGCTCAGCCATGCATGAAGTTTGACGTAAGCGCTTCGTCGACACAGGGATGCCCTCCGGGCCCCCGGGCCTGGGTGATGCTCGTGGCGCTCATCGCTCCAGCACCTCCTCCAGCGTCGAGACCCGGTCGCGCCAGTAGGCCTTCATCCGCTCGGCCTCCTCGGCGTCGGCGAGCCGCTCGTGCTGGAGGGCCGCTGTGCTCTTCTCTTCGCCTTTGGCCTCGAAGGCCACGTTGACCCTCGTCGCGCCGTCGCCCCAGTCAAAGCGGGCCGACTTCGGCTTGGTGGCCGTGCGCTCTGTCAGCTCCCCGTCGGGCAGCCAGCGCCGGCGCAGGGACTCGTCGACGAACGCGTCGTAGAGGCGCTCGACCGGCATCGCCACCGTCTTCGAGGCCGTGATGGTGAAGCCGTTCGCCTTCTCTCCCACCTGGCGCAGGCCGCGCACCCGCTCATAGGTGTCGACCACCGCCTGCGCGTTCCAGGCCAGCGGCTCGATGCCCTGCTGCTCGGCCACCCAGCGCGCGATCTCCGTGTGCGACCGCTCCGGCGCGCGCCACTCGTCGAGCAGGTCGAACCACTCCTCCCAGCCGCGCCCGGTCCTGCGCCGGATCTCCTCCTCGGAGGTCGCGAGCCTGGGCGGGGAGGGCGCTTCCGGCTCCTCAGCGGAAAGCAGCGACGCACGCGCGGCGGTGTAGCTCTCCCCCGTCTTCTCCATCCGCGAGCGGATGATGCTCTTGAACGAGCTCTGCCTGGTCATCTGGTGCTCCTCTCGTGGCGGCGGCACCGGGACTCACGCTCTCGGCGCCCCACCGGAAAGGGCAGCATCTGGACTGGCGTCCCGAGGGCTCAAGCCCCCTTTGCCCCCGCTTCAGCCGGGCACCGAGCCCACCGATGAGTGGCGAGCGCACTATTACCACTACGTCGAGGCGGGGATGCCCTCGGGCGCTGCCGTCCCCGGCAGCTAGGGCGGAGCGCAGGCCGAGCGCCGGTCGCGCCCACACCGCACGTTCTGGTTGTGGAAGCATCCGCTCCATCGAGAGCGACGGCAATCCGAACCTCGTCGCCGTGGTCACCGGCGCGTCCAGCGGCATCGGCGAGGCGACGGCGCACCGCCTGGCACGTGAGCCCTGGGCCAAGCTGGTCTTGGTGGCCCGCCGCGAGGACCGCCTCCAGCAACTGGCCGAGAGTCTGCCCGCCGAAGCCACCTGGGTCGCGACCGATCTGACCGAGGACGATGCCCCCGAGCGCGTTCGCGCCCACGTGGAGGACACGCACGGCCGCCTCACGCTGCTGGTGAACAACGCCGGCGCCGCCTGGCGGGCCAATTTTGCAGACGGGGGCTACGCGAACGTCCGCCGCCACATGGAGGTGAACTTCGACGCCGTTGTGCGCCTCAGCGAGTCCCTGCTTCCTCTGCTGCGCGCCTCGGCCCCCAGCGCGGTGGTCAACGTGGCCAGCACGGCGGGTCGCGTGGCCCGCGGAGGAAGCGGCGCCTACTCGGCCTCCAAGTTCGCCCTGGCCGGCTGGAGCGACGCCCTCTTCGCCGAGGAGCGCCCCAACGGCGTGCACGTGGGGCTCGTACTGCCCGGCTTCATCGCCACGGAGGGTTTTCCCCAAGAGGAGCTCACCGACAGGTGGATGACGCGCTGGGCGGTCTCCACCCCCGAGAAGGGAGCCGAGGCCGTGTTCGAGGCCGGCGTGGGGCGCCGCCCCGAGCGCTACGTGCCCCGCCCCTACGGCCTGGCCGCCGCGGCGCGGGTCGTTCTCCCTCGGCTCACGCGCCGGGTGATGGCCGGCGGCAGCGCCAAGACGATGACCACCCGCACCGCCGCGATGGACCAAGACGACCGCTGACGCGCCCGCCCGCCGCTCGATCTTTTACCTGGGCTTGTATTAGGCGCGTAGCGTCCTTCGCTTGAACCCAGGCGAGGAGGAGCGGATGTCCACGCGCGAAGGGCTCGAAACGGCCCTGTACGAGATCAAACGGGTGGTGGTGGGCCAAGACGCCATGCTCGAGCGCCTGCTGGTGTCGCTGCTGGCCGGCGGACACGTGCTGCTGGAGGGCGTGCCCGGGCTGGCCAAGACCCTCACCGTGAAGACGCTGGCCGGCGTGGTCGGCGGCTCGTTCAAGCGAGTGCAGTTCACCCCGGACCTCGTGCCTGCCGACCTGGTGGGGACCCGCGTGCTGCGGCCCGACTCCGGGAGCTTCGACATCGAGCTCGGCCCCGTGGTGTGCAACTTCCTGCTGGCCGACGAGATCAACCGCGCCCCGGCCAAGGTCCAGTCGGCGCTGCTCGAGGTGATGCAGGAGCACCAGGTGACGATCGCCGGCCAGACCTTCCCCGTGCCCGAGCCCTACCTGGTCCTCGCCACCCAGAACCCGATCGAGTCCGAGGGCACCTACCCGCTGCCCGAGGCACAGACCGACCGCTTCCTGATGAAGATCCTCGTCGACTACCCCACGCCCGGCGAGGAGGCTGCCGTGGTGGGCCGCTCGCTCGAGCCGCCCGTGGAGGTCAACGAGCGGCTGAGCGCCGCGGACCTGCTCGCCTTCCGCGAGGAGGTGGACGAGGTCTACGTCGATCGAGCGATCGTGGGCCACGCCGTGCAGCTGGCCGACGCCACGCGCAACCCGGCCGACTACGGGCTCACTGACGTGGCCGGCTACGTGGACTACGGCGCAAGCCCGCGCGGGCCGATCGGCCTGATCCAGTCGGCGCGGGCGCTCGCGCTGCTGCGCGGCCGCCGCCATGTGCTGACGTCCGACGTCCGCGACCTCGCAGCCGACGTCCTGCGCCACCGCCTCGTGCTCTCCTACGACGCCCTGAGCGAGGGCGTAAGCGCCGACCACGTGCTGGGCCGGGTGCTGGAGGCGGTGCCGGCGCCCGGAGCCGCGCCGGTCCAGACGGCGATGCCACCTCCCAGCGGGCCTCCGGCGGCGGGCTACCCGCCACCCCAGGGCCCGCCCGCCCCGGCATATGGCGACTTCCCGCCGCCGGTCCAGGGA
>JACCZR010000019.1 GCA_013695855.1 Thermoleophilaceae bacterium | reverse complement strand
GGGGCCCGGGAGGCGGCCCCGGAGGCGACTGGGGGCTTTGCGGCCCGGGAGCCGATTGCGGCCATCCCGGGCTCTGGGGCCCGGGAGGGGGCCCGCTCGGCGACTGTGGCCATCCCGGGCTCTGGGGCCCCTGGTCGGGCGGCCGCTCGCCGCTGGGGTCGTCGTCTCCGTAGGGGGGTCCGGTGCGCTCCATGCGGCGCACCTTACAGCCGGAGGGAAAGGATCCGCGGTCAATCGGCAGAGGACAGCACCACCAGCACGACAACGACCAGCGCAAACAGCACGAGACAAAGCGCGAGCACCACCAGTCCGACGGCGATCGCCACTTGCTCGCCCGTGGTGACCGGCGCGTCGAGCGCCCTGCCCTGCAGCCGCGCGTCCCAGTACTCGTTGTAGCGGTTGAGCGCGATCGCGAAGAACACAGGTGCGAGGAAGACCGCCCCGAGCACATAGCCCGCGACCGGCATCGGCTCGAGGGCCGCCCGCCGCCGCAGGAGGTCCAGGTCCCGCCACAGCCAGTAGATCACGAAGAGGTTGGCGACCGGGACGAAGTAGAGCAGCGAGTGGGTGAGCGCGTCGTCGCGCCCCTCGCCGAGCTCTGAATCAAGGCGCCGTCGCGTCGCGTGCAGCCACCAAGCCGCCCACACGCCGCAGGTCATGATCGAAAGGCCCCAGGCGCGGCGCTGGCTGAACTTGACGCCGTAGACCTCGCTCTGGTCCGTGAGCAGGGGCGTGTGCCAGCCTCCGGGCGGCTCCTGCTCGATCACCCTCCGGGCGGTGGTGGCGGGAGGACCTCCCGCTCTCCCCGGCGCAGGAAGCGCAGGCCCAGGACCAGCGCTCCGAGCAGCGCCGTCGTGGCGAGGGCGATCTGCACGCTGATGATCCCCTTCTCGGTCCAGTAGACGTCGTCGAGCTCGAGGAGCAGCGCGGACTCGTCCAGCGTGAGTCCCATCCCGGCCCCGAAGGCGATCGCGAGCTTGGGCTCGAGCGACTCGTCGCGGGTGACGATCGCCGCGGCGCCGGACACGAAGGCGAGCACGATGCCCGGCACGAAGTGGTGGATGTGGCGCCGCCCGAACATCAGGTCGCGAAACGGTCCCACCGACGAGCGCGAGCGCAGCATCGAGGTGACCACCCGGGCGGTGATGAAGGTCGCGACGAATGCCGTAAGCAGGTTGAAGAGCGCGTTCTCGCGCGTCGAGACCTCCCGGTAGCCCGCCACTACCACCTCTGCGGTCTCGGCCACCACCTCCTCGGCGGCGCCCACGATGTCGTCGGTCTCGGTGGGCAGTGGGGCGGAGCCCCGGCGCCAGACCCGCCCGATCTCGGAGGCCACCACGGCGCCCGTCGTGGTGGCGGCGAGCACCCCGAGCGCCACGGTTCCGCGGCCCACCTGCAGTCCGCGGTGCCTCACGCGAAGCGCTCCAGGAGATCCTCATCCCCTACGTCGCGCACGTGCCGGGCGGGCACTCCCATGACCACCGCGCGCGCCGGAACGTCACGGGTGACCACCGCCCCGGCGGCCACGAAGGCCTCCTCGCCGACCTCCACGCCCGGCACGAGCACCGCGCCGGCGCCCACCCGGCAGGCCCGGCGCAGGGTGGCACCTCTCATCTGGTACCCGGGTTCGTGCCGGCCCATCGTGTCGTCGTTGGTCAGCGTCACGCCCGGGGCCACGAACACGTCGTCCTCGACCGTCGAATAGGCAGTGAGGTAGCAGCCGGTCTGAACGCGCACGTGGTCCCCCACGGTCACGTCGTTGTCCACCGCCGAGCCGCGACCGATGACGCTCCCGGCCCCCACCGAAGCGCGTTCGCGCACGTGCGCCTGGTCGGCCACCACCGAGCCGGGACCGATCGACACGCCGGCAACCAGCACGGCGCCTGCGCAGACGGTGGCGCCGTCGCCCACAACGAGCTCGGGGGGTGCCTCGCGCGACGCCGTGGAGCGCGGGCCGAGGGCCAGCGGCTTCCCCAAGATCGCGCCATCCTGCACCCTCACCCCCTCACCCAGCCGCACGCCCGCGTGGATGACCACGTTGCCCCCGAGCTCCACGCCGTCGGGCAGCTCGACGCCCTCGCCCAGGAGCAGCCCCGGGGCCCGGTCAGAGGGCTGCAGCACGTGAGCTCCGGTCGAGGCTCTCCTGGAGCGCCTCGAGCACGCGCACGACCCGCAGACCGCTGCGGGGGCCCGAGCGCGGCTCGACCCCGTCGCGCACCCGCTCGAGGAAGTGCCGGCACTCGATGCGCAGCGGCTCCCTGTTGGAGATGCTCGGGCTCACCACGTCGCCCGAGCGCGCGGTGTACTCGCCGTAGGACTCGAAGCTCTGGTCGAAGCCCTTGTCGTAGACCTTGACCTTCTCGTCCAGCTCCATGTCATCGAAGGTGGCCATCTGCTTTGAGCCGACGACCGTGAAGCGGCGCTCCTTGTGAGGGTCGAGCCAGGAGAGGTGCAGGTGCGCCGCCACCCCCGACGGAAAGCGCAGGTAGCCGAACACGACATCCTGAACTCCGGGGCGCATATAGCTCTCACCCACGGCGCGACACTCGATGGGATCCTCGTCGACCAAGCGCAACACCACCGAGACGTCGTGGGCCCCGAGCGACCACAGCGCGTTCTCGTCGGCGCGCAGCTGCCCGAGGTTGAGCCGGTTCGAGTAGAGGTAGCGAACGTCGCCGAGGTCGCCCCCGAAGACGAGCTCGCGGAGCTTCTCGACGCCGGGGTGGTATTCGAGCAGATGACCGACCATGAGCACGCGGCCGGCCGCCTCGGCCGCCTCCACCACGCGCTCGGCGTCCAGCGACGACTGAGCGAGCGGCTTCTCCACGAAACAGTGCTTGCCCGCCTCGAGCACCCGCACGGCGAGGTCTGCGTGGGTGGGCACGTGGGTGGCCAGGATCACGGCGTCCAGCGACGGGTCGCCGAGCAGCTCGTCCAGCTCGCCGGTGGCCCGTGCGCCGGTGAAGCTCGGCGCCCAGCGCTCGCGGCGCTCCTGGGAGGCGTCGCAGATCCAGCGCAGCTCGGCCTCGGGCAGGCGGTCGAAGTTGCGGGCCAGGTTCGGCCCCCAGTAGCCGAGCCCCACCACGCCGACGCTGACGCTGCTCGCTGTGCTACCGACCGAGGTCATCGTCCTCGGTTGGTCGGCTCATAGGCGCACGAGGTTCGGCGCTTGCCTACCGCGGGTCACGCCGCGGAAGTCGACCACCAGCGGCGCGGAGGCGAGGACCAGGTCGACGTCCAGGCCGGGGTGCGCGGTCACGATCACCACGACGTCGGCACCCTCGAGCGCGCCCCCCAGCGGCTGCGAGCGCAAGCCGAAGTCGCCGAGCTCGGGCACCGTCTCGTCGTGGTAGACGAGCTCTGCGCCGTCCTCGGCGAGCAGCCGCATGATCTTCAGGGCCGGCGACTCGCGCAGGTCGCCGACTCCGGGCTTGTAGGAGACGCCGAGGATGGCCACCCGCGAGCCGCGCACCGCCTTCGAGTGGCCGTTGAGGGCCTTGGCCACCTTCTCCACGCAGAAGTAGGGCATCTTCTGGTTGACCTCTCCCGCGAGCTCGACGAACGCGGTCGGCATGTCGTACTCGCGCGCTTTCCAGGCCAGGTAGAAGGGGTCGACCGGCAGGCAGTGCCCGCCCATGCCCGGGCCGGGGCGAAAGGACATGAAGCCATAGGGCTTGGTCTTGGCAGCCTCGACCACCTCCCAGATGTCGATGCCCATGCGGTCGCAGAGGATGGCCAGCTCGTTGACCAAGGCGATGTTCACCGAGCGAAAGACGTTCTCGAGCAGCTTGGTCAGCTCGGCTGACTCGAGCGCGGCGACCTCGACGATCTCGTCGCAGACCTCGCGGTAGAAGGCCACGGCGCGCTCGCGGCAGGCGTCGGTAAGCCCGCCGACCACCTTGGGGGTGTTGCGAAGGGTCCAGTCGGTGCGCCCGGGGTCGATGCGCTCGGGCGAGAAGGCCACGTGGAAGTCGCGCCCGGCGGCCAACCCGGACTCCTCGAGCAGCGGCACCAGACGCTCGCGCGTCGTCCCGGGGTAGGTGGTCGACTCCAGCACCACCAGCTGGCCCTGCTGAAGCACGCCGGCCAGCGAGGTGGCCGAGCCCACCAGCGGCCCCAGGTCGGGCTCGCGGTTGGTGGTCAACGGGGTGGGGACGGCGATGACCACGACGTCCACGGCCGCCAGGTCGGCGTAGCGGCTGCTGGGGGAAAGCAGCCCGGCCACCGCCTGCAGGCGCTCGGAGGAAATGTCCTCGATATAGCCCTCGCCGCGCGCGAGCGCGGCCAGCTTGCGCTGGTCGGTGTCCACGCAGACCACCTCGTGGCCCTCCTCGGCGAACGCCACGGCCAGTGGCAGCCCGACGTAGCCGAGGCCGATGATCCCGGCCTTCATCGGCGCTCAGTGTAGGCCGCAACCAGGTCGCAGACCCGCTCGGCGGCGTGGCCCCCGCCGTAGAGGTCGGGCCGCGGGCCGGGCGGGCGCGGGCGCTCGAGGGCGGCGAGTGCCGCCTCGGAGTCGAGATCCACGAGCACGTTCCAGCCCGCCTCCACGGTCTCCACCCACTCGGTATTGGGGCGCATGGTCACGCAGGGCACCTCGAGCAGGTAGGCCTCTTTCTGCACCCCGCCCGAATCGGTGAGGACGGCGCGCGCCGCCCCGGCAAGGCGGATGAAGTCGAGGTAGCCCAACGGAGCGCTCAGCCTCATGCCGTCCGCCACCTGCAGGCGCCCGAGTAGGCCGGCCTCCTCCAAGCGAGCACGGGTCCGCGGGTGCAGCGGGAACACCACAGCCCCCGGCACCGCCTCGAGCAGCTCCACCAGCCGGCTCAGCCGCTGGGGATCGTCCACGTTGCCCGCGCGGTGAGCGGTGGCGAGCACGAACTCGCCCGGGTCCACGCCGTGGTCGGTCAGTGCCGTCGAGCGCTCCCGCGCCGGGCCGCGAAAGGCCAGCAGCACGTCGGCCATCACGTCGCCCACGAGGTGGCGCTCGCCGGCCGCCCGCTCGGCCTCGAGGTTTTCCATCGCCGTCTGGGTCGAGCACAGGAGGAGGTCGCTGGCGTGGTCGCAGAGCACCCGGTTGAGCTCCTCGGGCATCGAGCGGTCGAACGAGCGCATGCCCGCCTCGACGTGGCCGACCGCGATCCCGGCCTGCGCCGCGGCCAGTGTGCCGGCCAGGGTCGAGTTGGTGTCGCCGTAGACCAGCGCCATGTCGGGCCGCAGTTCGCGCAGCATCGGCTCGAGGGCAGCGAGAATGCGGGCGGTCTGCTCGGTGTTGGTGCCCGACCCGGCACCGAGCTCGCGGTCGGGCGCGGGCACGCCCAGCTCGTCGAAGAACACTCCCGAGAGCTCGTCGTCGTAGTGCTGGCCGGTGTGGACGATCAGCTCCTGCGCCGACCGGCGCAGTTGGCGCGATACGGCCGCTGCCTTCACGAACTGCGGCCGGTTGCCGATTATTGTCACGATGCGCATGGGCCTGGCCAACAAGCTCTTGGGGGTAACGCTGGGCGCTCTGTCAATGGGTTTCGACGCGGTGCGCCATGTGGCCTGGTTCGTGAGCTACCAAGTCGACCGCACGACCCACGAGGTCGAGGGCTCCGACGAGAGCTAACGCAGCTCTGACTCGATCTGCGCCCTCAGGGCCGCTGCGGCCTTGCTGGTGGCCTCTCCGGTATGCGGGAACTCGCGATCCTCGATCGCTCCGACGGCCTGGACCTCGCGCGTGGTCGAGGCCAGGAAGGCCTCGCGGGCATCCTTGATCTCCTCGGCTGTGACCGCCGCCTCGTGGACTTCGACCAAGCCCATCACCCGTTCACGGGTGATGGACGCGAGGATGTGGTCGTCCAGCGGCGGCGTGCGAAGCGTGCCGCCCGCGTCGACCCAGAAGATCGAGGCCGTGGGCGCCTCGAGCACCCGGCCGTGGGGGGTGACCATCAGCGCTTCGTCGAAGCCCCGCTCGCGGGCCAGGCGCCCGCAGAGCATGTTGGCCGCGTAGGAGAGCGACTTGACGCCGTCGAGCACCCGCGTCGGGGCGTAGGTCACGAAGCCCAGCCGAGGCCGCTCGGCCGACGGCGGCCGCGGCTCTGTGATCAGCAGCCGGTGCCCACCCCGCGTGAGCACGATCCTCAGGCAGCCGTCGAAGTCCGGGCCGCCGCGCTCGCGCAGCAGCTGCGCCGCCTCCTCCTCCAGCTCGGGGCGGGGGACGTTCGCCAGGCGCAGGTTCGCGGCCGACCGCTCCATCCGGTCGAGGTGCTCGTCCAGGGCAAACGGGCGCCCCTCGTAGACGCGGACGACTTCGAACGCGCCGTCGCCGCGCAGGAAGCCGTCGTCGGTGATCTCGATGCGGGTCTCGCCAGCCGCCGCGATGTGCCCGTCGAAGCAGGCGAGCTCGCCTGAGCCCGGCGCGCTGGGGAGGGTCTCGGACACGCCGGCACAGGGTAGTTCGGCCGAAGACCGTGCGTCCTCGAACCTTTTTCCATCTCGTCACAACCAGGCCGCTACCGGAGTTCGCCAACGTGGCGCCCCGCCTCAGTCCTCGGGAGGTGAGTCTTCCTCGCCGCCCTGCCACGAGGTGAGCAGCTCCCTGCGCCCGGGGACAGGCTGATCGCGGACCCCTGCCAGGTACGTCTGGAAGTTCCAGTCGTCGAGAAAGGCCTTCATGGCGTCTTCACCGGAGTCCCGCAGCGCCTTGACTCGCTCTTCGGAGATCGTGAACTCGGTAGTCCCCACGCCGAGTGTCGGAATAGGGACGGTCCTGGCGTACGCTGCGTTGTCAAGGTAGAGCCGGTCGTGGGCGGCGAGCATGGTGAGGGCCATGTTCCTTACGAAATCGATCAGAGAGCCGCGCTCGCCGATCGGTTCCTCGTTATCTAGGCGCTGGCCGATCTCCTCCCGCGGGTCGGGCTCGGCGAGCAGCAGGCCAAACGTCGGCCACCGCGGCGGTTGACCCTTGCGGTCGAACAGCCACACCGGGAAGTTGGACAACATTCCGCCGTCGACGATCACCGTCTTCTCGCTCCCGTTCTCGTGCACGACCGGCTCGAAGAAGATCGGGATCGACATGCTCATTCGCACCGCATAGCCGACGTTGAGCTCGTCGGGGTCGATGCCCAGCCGACGAGCATCCTTGGGAAGGACAAGCATGCGCCGATTGGTGACATCGGAAGCGATTACCCGCAGCCGCCAGCGCTGATCTACGTCATCTGGGTCGTCGGCGTCAGGATTCAGCAAGTCGCCGAACTTGACGACCTTCTTCTCGGCGAGGCGCTCGGTGATCCAGGTCTGAAAGTACGCGCCCTCATATATCCCCAGCTCAGAGACGACGCTAAACAGCTTTCCGCCAGGAAAGCGATCGATCGTGCCCTCGTCTTGGAACTCCGTGAAAGGCATTCTCTGCAGCATGGCGTCAAGCTCGTTCGCGCCATAACCGGCCGCCACCAAGGCGGCACTGATCGCCCCGGCCGAGGTCCCAGCGACGTTCTTGATTTCGTAGTCAGCGTCCGCCAGCGCCTTGATGGCGCCGCCAAAGGCGATCCCCTTAACCCCGCCCCCCTCGAAGACCAGGTCCACTTTGTTGGCCGCCATCGTCTGTCTGTCCCGGCCCCGGTTCACCGGACACTTCTGTGGTG
>JACCZR010000015.1 GCA_013695855.1 Thermoleophilaceae bacterium | reverse complement strand
GTGGTGGGAAGCCGCAAGCGTCCCTTCGGAGAGGGTCGGCGTCGATCGAGGTCACGAGCCCGCCGCGCGGGAAATGTAGCTGCTAGGCTCGCGTCAGTGACGCTACATGGTGGGGACTACGAGGTTGGCGTCCGCGAGCTCCACGACCGGCTCAGCGAGCACCTGGATCGGGTCGAGAAGGGCACCGAGGTCGTCGTCACCCGGCGAGGCAGGCCGGTCGCGCGGCTCTGCGCCATCGACGCCGACGACGCTCTGGACGAGCTCGTCCGGCGAGGTCTGGTGACGCTGCCCGGCAAGCCGCGAGGCGCGAGGCGGCCCCGCGCCAAGCCGCGAGGCTCGGTCTCCGACCTCGTAGCCCGCCAGCGCCGCTGACGCTCTACTTCGACACCTCGGCGCTCGTGAAGCTCGTGGTGATCGAAGACGGCTCCGAGCTCGCGGCCGAGCTGTGGGCAACCCGACACCGGGCAGCCTCGAGCATGCTCTCCTACCCCGAGGGCCGCGCCGCGCTCGCCGCCGCCCGACGCGCCCGGCGGCTGAGCTCGAGCACGCACAGCAGGGCTCTCGAGGACTTCGAGGCGGCGCACAGCGAGCTCCTGGTGATCGGGGTCGACACAGCCCTCGCACGGCACGCTGGAGAGCTCGCCGAAGAGCTCGAGCTGCGCGGCTATGACGCCGTCCACCTCGCGAGCGCGCTCGCCTTCGGTGCGGACACCACCGTTGTCACCTGGGACCAGGACCTCGGCCGCGCCGCGGTGCGCGTTGGCTGCGCCGTCGCCCCAGCAGCCTGACCGGCGCCGCGTCGAGACCAAGTGAATCGGACGCCCAAGGAGGATCGCTGACCGCAGAGTCGGCCGCGCCGAATGGGCGGAGCCACCCGCGTACCCGACCGGTCGGCGGCTACCCGTCGAGCAGCAGTGCCGCAGGTGGTCCGCGCCATTCTCTCGCGTACCGCGCCTCGGGCCCGAGCTCAGCTCGGTCGAGCGGGGCCGCGCAGCCCGGCACTTCGCCACGACCGCTCCTACGAGTGGATGTGCTGGGACAGAGGACACCGACGCGAGGGCTGGTGCCGCCCCGCCTCCAGGGGAGAGCCCCGGCCTCAGTGGCCCTCCCGCTCACCGAGCCCGCGCGCCAGGGAGGGCTCAAGCGCGCGGGCAAGCTGCTTGCGATCCTGGATCCCGAGCTTCCCGAACGCGCTGTGAAGATGGGATTCGACCGTGCGGCGGCTAGCCGCTCAGCGGCCGGCAGCGGACCTGGCTTCGGTCGAGGACTGCGCCGGTCGCCGAGCGGAACTCGAGCTTCGCGCGGTCGGCGCGAAGCTCGATCCGCAGCGCGCCGAAGCGGTCGTCGCGGCCGAAGGCCACGCGACGGTCTCGGGTGTCGAGCGGGTAGCGCCCGCGGCCACCGGCGCCCGACACGTACTGGGTGAGCCCGTCGCTGCGTCTGAGGCGCTGCATGTCGTGGTCGTGGCCGGAGAGCACCAGGCGGGCGTGGCCGCGCAGGGTGCGCCAGAGCGCCGCGAGGCTGCGCGTGTCCCCGTGGAGGCCCGCGCTCTGATACGGCCGGTGCATGAAGGCCAGCCGGCAGGTGCCGCGGCCACGGACTGCTCGCGTGAGCCAGCGCTGCTGGCGTGACCCGCGGCCGTGTGCGGTCTCGGAGTTCAGGCTGAGAAGGTCCCAGCCGGCCAGGCGAAAGCGGTAGTACCCCGGCTGGCTGCGGCCTTTGACGCGGCGCCAGTACGGGAGGTAGCCGGTGCGCCGGTTGCCCCACTCGTGGTTGCCGGGCGTGGGCGCGGTGAGCCGGTTCAGCGCGCCGTAGACGGAGCTGTAGTTGCGCCGAAACTCGGCGGCGGTGCCGCGCTCGTAGACGTCGCCCAGGTAGAGGAAGCGCGCGGGCCGGTCGCGAGCGATCATGCGGGCCACCTGCTTGCTCTGGCGGCTGCCGTCCGCGCCGTCGCCCACGGCCCACACCACGTTGGGCGCAGCCTGCTCGGCGGGCTCTTGGGCGGGCGCGGCGCTTTCCTGGCATCCGGCCGCCAGCGCTCCGATCGCCGCGAGCAGCGCGAGCAGCCTCATCGCGTGACGAGCAGGGCGTCGCCGACCGCGCGCTGGGCGCCGTCGGAAGGCCGGCCGACGATCCTCGAGCCGGCGACCATGGTGGTGGAGCC
>JACCZR010000265.1 GCA_013695855.1 Thermoleophilaceae bacterium | reverse complement strand
GTGGTGGGTGATCGCTGCGCGGCGGCCCAGCTCATGCAGCTCGACTTGAATTACTGGCTTCCCGATGACGTGCTCGTGAAGGCCGATCGCGCCACCATGCGCTCCTCACTCGAGATGCGCACCCCCTACCTCAATCGGCACCTCGCCGAGTTTGCCTCGGGCCTCCCGACGTCCATCCATCTGAGGGGCGGGGGCAAGCATCTCCTGCGCCAGCTCGTCCAACGGTGCGTGCCGGCGGAGGCAGGGCGCCCCAAGCAGGCGTTCCGGGTGCCCGCGGCCGAATGGCTGCGGGGGCCACTGTCGGCCACTCTCGAGGACCAGCTCGCCCGCGGCTCGTTGTACGAGGAGCAGTGGTTCGACCGCGGCGCGGTCCGGACAGCCTTCGACGAGCACCGTCGTGGAGCCGCGGACAAGACCTCCGTCCTCTGGCCGCTCCTGGCACTGGGCCTATGGCTGGACCGCGTCCGGGGCCGGGATGGAGCGTAGGCCGAGGACCCTCGTCATCACGCCCGACTTCCCGCCCGCGCTGGGCGGGATCCAGACGCTGGTCCATAGGATCGTGCGACACTCGGAGCGTCTGGCGATGCGCGTGCTCGCGCTGCCAAGTGCCGGTGCGGACCGCTTCGACGCCGAAGGGACGATCGACGTGCGCCGGTCACCGAGATCGGGCGGCGACCGGCGCGCCGACGTCGCGGCGCTAAACGCATTCGCCGTGAAGGAGGCGTTGCGCTTCCGCCCTGAGGTGGTCCTGAGCGCCCACATCGTGACCGCGCCTGCCGCGCGGATGGTCGGTTGGGCGAGCGGGAGTGAGACGATCCAGTACCTCTACGCCGACGAGCTGAGGGGCCGGCCAAAGCTCGCCCGTTTCGCCGTAAACCACGCGGCCGCCGTGGTGGCCATAAGCGGCTACACCCGTCAGCTGGCCTTGGAGGCCGGGGCGGATCCTGGAAGGGTCCATCTCATCCTGTGCGGGGTCGACGGAGCAACGGCCTCTACGAACGGCCGGCGAGCCGACACCCCGACGATCATCACGGTGGCACGACTGAACAGCCCCTACAAGGGCCACGACGTGGTCATGAGGGCTCTCGCGCTCGTGCGAGGGCGAGTCCCCGATGCGCGTTGGCTGGTCGTGGGCGATGGCCCACTGCTCAGCGCGCTACAGATCCAGGCCTCACTCCTCGGGGTGGGCGAGCACGTCTCCTTCGAGGGGTCGGTGAGCGACGCACGCCGCGACGAGCTCTTGTCCTCTGCGCACGTCTTCGTCATGCCCAGCCGACTTCCGGCGAGCGGCGTGGGGGGAGAGGGCTTTGGCATCGTCTATCTCGAGGCCGGCACGCACGGGCTGCCGGTTGTAGCCGGCAACGTCGCCGGGGCGGTCGATGCTGTGGTCGACGGGGAGACCGGAGTGCTCGTGGACCCGACCGATCACGTCGCCGTGGCCGATGCGATCGCGGATCTCCTGCTCGACTCCGATCAAGCACGTCGGATGGGTGAAGGCGGTGCCCGCCGCGCGGCGGAACTCTCGTGGCCGAACGTCGCTCACCAAGTGGAGGAGCTCGTGCTGGGCCTTGTCTCCGCGCGCTGATGCAGGTCCTCTACCTCAACCACACGGCGGCCGTGAGTGGCGCGGAGAGGTCGTTGCTCGACCTGCTCGGCGCCCTCCCGACGCACGTCTCGCCAGTGGTGGCCTCACCCGGAGGCGAGTTCGCCCGCCTGGTCCGCGCGGCGGCGATCGACCATGAGCTGGTGTTGGGAACGGCCGGGAGCCTGAGCCTCCACTGGCGCCGGACGCCCCGAGCGGGCGCCGAGATTTTGACGACCGCCCTCCAGGTGCGGCGGCTGGTTGGGCATCACCGCCCCGATCTCGTGCACGCGAACTCGATCCGCGCGGGCATCATCGCTGGTCTGGCGCGGTCTCGCACTGGCCCTCCGCTCGTCACGCACGTGAGGGACGTGCTTCCTGATCGGCCCGTGTCCCGGGCGTCACTCCGGCTCGTGGGCGCCAGGTCCGACGCGCTCGTCGCCAACTCGCGGTTCACCAGCGATCGCAACCGCCTGCCCGAGCGATGCGGGCTTGTGGAGGTGTTGCACAGTCCCGTGGACCTTGCGAGGTTCGACCCGGGCCGGGTCGATCGCGCGGCCTCGCGGGGCTCGCTCGGCATTGTGGGCTCTGACCTGGTGTTGGGTGTGGTCGGTCAGATCACGCCGTGGAAGGGACAACTCGAAGCGATCGAGACGCTCGGCGCGCTGACGGCACGAGGCCTGTCCGTCCGCCTGCTGGTGGCCGGGTCGACGACCTTCGTCGACGAGGCCACGCGCTACGACAACCGCGCCTACCTGGACCGACTCGAGCGGAGGACCGAGGAGCTCGGCCTGCGAGAGCGGGTACAGATCCTCGGCCAGCGCGACGACGTGCCCGAGATCATGGCGGCGATGGACATCCTCCTGGTGCCATCATGGGAGGAGCCAATGGGCCGTACGGTGCTCGAGGGGATGGCGATGGAGCGCCCGGTGATCGCGACCTCGGTAGGCGGGCCGGCCGAGCTGCTGATCGACGGCGTGCACGGGCGCCTGCTCCCACCCCGGGATTCCTCCGCCTGGGCTGAGGCCATCGAGCAGATCGCGGGCCGCAACGACCGCGGCGCCGGGCTCGGCCGGTCCGCCCGTGCACGGGTCGCGTCGGAGTTCGGGCTGAAGGCCCACGTGCAGCGGCTGCTGGAGCTCTACGGCGATCTCGCTTAGTCGCAACCCCTGTTCGATCGTTCGCATGGCGCGTAACTGTTCAGGCGGTTGGCGGTGGCCTCGGCGATCGAGCTGCTTTCGTCCCGCGACATGTAGTCGTAAGCCCGGTGGGCAAAGAAACGTTGCTATCAGCGGCGGGTTCCGTAGCCTGAGGGGCTGTCGGAGGCGCCGTCGGACTGGCGGGTCTGCTGGCGTCCGAGTCCCATTCGCCTCGATGGTCCCATCAGCCGAACCGCGATCCCCTGCCGGCGCCGCCAATCCCGGCAACTTTGGCGAGGTCGCGATCGTCCACGATTACTTGAACCAGCGCGGCGGGGCCGAGCGGGTCGTGGTCGAGCTCGGGTCGATGTGGCCGGACGCGCCGATCTACACGTCCCTGTACAGGCCAGAGTCGACCTTCCCGCAGTGCCGTGAACTCGATGTGCGGACGACGTTTCTCAACCGCCTGCCGGTCGACCGCCACTTCCGGATGCTCTTCCCGCTGTACCCGGCCGCCTTCCGGTCGTTGGGGACGATCGATGCCGATCTGGTGCTGTCCAGCTCAAGCGGATGGGCGCACAGCGTGCGCACGAGTGATCGCGCCTTCCACGCTGTCTACTGCTACACGCCGGCGCGGTGGCTGTACGGAGGCGAGTACATGAACGCCTCGCTCGCCCAACGCATCCTGGGTCCCTTCCGGCGGGGATTCCGGGAGTGGGATCGGCGCGAGGCACGTCGCCCCGATCTCTACATCGCAATCAGCGAACTGGTGCGCGAGAGGATCAGGATCAGGTACGGTCGCGATGCTCCCGTCGTCTATCCACCGGTGGATGTCGGACGCTTCCGCCCGACACCTCGGGGCGACCGGCTCCTCGTCGTCTCACGGCTTCTGCCCTACAAGCGCGTCGATGTGGTCGTCGATGCGGCGACGCGTGCGGGCATCGGACTCGACATTGTGGGTCAGGGACCCTCCCTCCCTGACCTGCGCGCTCGCGCCGGCCCAACTGTGCGCTTTCACGAACGGCTCTCCGATGCAGAGGTCACCGAGCTCTTCGAGGGCTGCCGGGCCTTCTGCCTGCCAGGCTGCGAGGACTTCGGCATCACGGCCGTCGAGGCAAACGCAGCCGGGAAGCCGGTCGTCGCGTTTGGGTGCGGAGGAGCCCTGGAGACTCTCGAGGAGGGTGTGACGGGTGCCTTTTTCGACGAGCATTCCGTCGACTCGGTGCTCGACGCGGTTCGGCGAAGCGAGGCTATTGCGGCCTCGCCGGAGCTGATCGCCGAGCGGGCGCGGCGCTTCTCGCCGGAAGCCTTCCGGGAGCGGCTGGTGGGCGTGCTAGTTAGCCCCTAGAAGACAGCCGTACGGACGGGTCAAATCCTTCCTCACGGAGATTCGCCTCAGGTGGGCGAGGAGGCGCTCGTCCCGGCGCCAGCGGATGAAGTGCTCCTAGCCAGCGGGCTCATCGCCGTCAAGAAAGCCCATGCCGCCGCCCACCCGGGGTAGCCCGTGGTCAGGTCTGCACGCCCTCGCGCGTAAAGGGTCGTATGGATCACGGGGTCAACCGGCTGGTCTGGGCGCTCGTTGTCGCTGCGAGCGCTCTCTTCGCCACTGCGCCGCCGGCCGCCGCTGCTGGTGTCCCCTCGTTCCGGACAGGGTTCAACGACGACGAAGTCTTCCAGTCACCGAACGCCTCAGAGCGCCTTGCCGGACTTCAGCACACGCGCGACGTCCGGGGGTCGGTGGTACGCGTGTTCCAGGGCTGGGGTGGGATTTCCCCTACTCGTCCCCCGACGCGTGCGCTTGCCCGAGACCCCGGTTGGGCGGGCTATAACTGGGCGAGCACGGATGCTGTCGTGCGCCAGGTGTCCAGCGCTGGGATGCGCCTGCTCGTGGGCGTCACGGGCGCCCCCCGCTGGGCGGAGGGCGCAGGAAGACCGCCGGTCTCGACTCGGGCGCCGGCGGGCAGCTGGAAACCGTCGCCTGCGGCATACCGTGACTTCATGGAGGCGGCGGCACGGCGCTACTCGGGCAGCTATCCCGACCCTCGCATCCCTGGCGCAGCTCTCCCGCGGGTTCGCTACTGGCAGGCATGGAACGAGCCGAACCTGACCGACTACCTGACCCCGCAGTGGACCCGTCGTCGCGGCCGGTTCGTCCCCGCCAGCCCTGGGCACTATCGCCGGATGCTCAACGGCTTCTACAGCGGCGTGAAGGCGGTGAGCAGGACCAACAACGTGCTGACCGCGGGCACCGCGCCCTACGGGGACCACCGCCCAGGGCGCCGGCGAATGGATCCCGCCTACTTCACGCGGGCGCTTCTGTGCGTGTCCGGACGCCGGCGCCCGCGACCCGTGCGCTGTTCCGGCGGACCGGTCCGTTTCGACACGTTGGCCCACCACCCATATCCCGGAGGCTCCGATCGCCGCAAGGCGCTGAACCCCGACGACGTGGTGGTGCCCGACCTCGGCAAGCTCACCCGACCGCTGCGGGCGGCAATCCGCGGAGGGAAGGTCCGGCCTCGCCGCGCCAAGCAGCTGTGGGCTACCGAGATCTCGTGGGACAGCAGTCCACCGGACCCGAGGGGAGTGCCGCTGCATCGCCACGCACGGTACGTGCAGGGGGCCTTCTACACGTTGTGGCGTCAGG
>JACCZR010000253.1 GCA_013695855.1 Thermoleophilaceae bacterium | reverse complement strand
GCCGAGCCCCACGGCCGAGCGCACGGCCGCGGGGCCGAAGCGGGAGAGCACGAGGGGATGGCGCGGCACCCGCAGCGGGCCCAGCAGCTCCTCGAGGAGGGCGTCGGCGTCACCGACCAGCGGCCCGAACAGCCGTCGGTAGGCCCCGCCGTCGGCCCCCAGCGAGCCCGCGGTGCGCTCCACCGAGCGCTCGAGGAGCACAGCAGAGCCGTCGTCGAGCGGATGCGCCAGTGGCACCTCGGGGTGGGCGAGCTCGAGCCCGTGCTCGGCGAGCGGCAGCCGGCGCAGGAAGGGTGAGGCGAGGGCGAGCGACTGGACGGTCGAGCAGGTGTCGTGGATGAAGCCGGGCAGCGTCAGCTCGGCGGAGCGACAGCCGCCCCCCAGCGTGCTCTCTCCCTCCAGGACCGACACCGATCGGCCCGAGCGGGCCAGCTCGATCGCCGCCGCCAGCCCGTTGGGGCCCGAGCCGACGACAACCGCGTCGGGGGCGGGCTCAGGCAACCGCGCGATCGCGCCTGAACAGGCGCCTCAACGCTCGTCCCGGGGCGCCGAGCATATAGAGCGTCGAGCGGATCGCCGAGCTGTGCCACACGTTGCGCCAGCGCGACCACTGGCGTCTGTTATCGACGCACACAACCTTCGTGTCCACCTCGCCCTCGTGGTCGAAGTGGGCGGCCAGAGCGGTCAGCGTCTGGTCCCAGAAGATGTCCTCCTGCTTGTGCCCGCCCAGCGTGAGGCCCAGCTCGAAGATCGGGTCGCTCGCGCGCATGAGCACCTGAGCCTGCGCCACGGTGTGGCCCTCGGCCTCGGCGGCGCTGAAGGTGATCCAGCCGGCGAACACATGCCCCTGAGGCGTCATGAGGGTGAACGACTCCTCGTCGGCGTACAGCACCATAACGCCCGTGGAGAGCTTCATCTTCCCCGGCAGGGCCATGTTCAGCAGGGCCACGTCACCCGGCTCGATGCCTGTAAGGGGTCCGTAGAACGCGTTGCCTTTGGGCCAGAAGTCCGGGAAGCGTCGCTTCCAGGTGGCGATCAGGTCGACGGCCGAGACGCGCTCGACCGGCAGGCGGACCTGGTAGGTCTTCTGCCACATCTTGCCGAAGCCCTGGATCGGCGACGCGAGCCGCTTCCCCTCCACATTGATGTTGACGGCGCCCTCGGGCACCTCGGAGACGTTCAGCCGGGAGACGGACTTCGCCCAACTCGTGGCGTCGCGGGCTGCGGCCTGCTCTTCGGTTCCGTGCTCGCTCATACCGCGGCCAGCGCGTCGTCTTCGCTGGAGTGGATGCCGACCGCATCGTCGAGCCGGGTGAGCTCGAAGATCTCGCGGTAGTGGTCGGAGAGGCCGTAGGCGAGCACCGATTGGTGCTGGCGCTGGGCGCGCACGAGCATGGTCACGAGCTGGCCTATGCCGCCGCTGTTCATGTAGTCCAGCCCGCTGAAGTTGAGCACGATCGCCTTCACGCCCTCGCCGCTGGCGCGGTTGTGGGCGTCCATCAGCACGTCCTCGCTCTGGGCGGTGATGTCCCCCTTGATGTCGATCACGCGGGCCCCCCCGGAGACCTCGCGCACTTCAAAGCTGGTGGCTGCCTCAGGCATGCTCTTTCCCTTCGATCGTCATGAAGTCGGACAGACGGGTGATCTCGAAGATCTCCCGGTAATGGTCGGACAGCCCGCGGGCCCTGACCTCGAGCGCCTGCGCGCGCGCCTGGGCCAGCAGTCCCACGATCAGCGCGATTCCCGTGCTGTTGATGTAGTCGGCCCGCTCGAAGTCCAGGACCACATGGCCGGCTCCGCCTGCGATCGCCTCGGCGTAGGCCGCGTCGAGCGCTTCCGCAGCTGAGGCGTTCAACTCGCCCGCGAGGGCGACCACCGCCCCGCCGCCCTCCTTGCGCACCGAGACCTCCAGCTCATGGACCGTCATGTCCGTCTCCTTCCAGGCGCAGAACGAGCTCGAGCGTATGTCCGTCCTCTTCGCTCGTCTCGTGCGCCTCGTCGACCATCTTCTCGATCAAGAACAGCCCCCATCCGCGCGGCTTCTGGCGACCGTCGAGCTTGGCCTCGAGGTCGGGGCTCTCGGGTCGCTCCAGCTCCCGCGCCTCGCCCCGGTCGGTCACCCGCACGCTCAGGCGGTTACGTGAGTGCAGCACCCGGATGAGCACGGGCCGGTCGAGCCGGTACTCGTTGCCGTGCTCCATCGCGTTCATCGTGGCCTCGCCCACCGCGGTCTTGAGGCGCTCGAGCCGGGGCCGTGGGAGCCCGAGGTCAGCGACCGCTCGCTCCACTTCGTCGATCGCCCCGCGCTCGTTGCCGGGCTCGCTGGACAGCGAGAGCTCGGCCAGGACGCGGCCGTTCTGTGCGCCGGCCACGCCGGCGCCGGCGGACCGCTGGAGCGTGACCATGGTGATGTCGTCCTCCTGGGCGGCGTCGGGACCGGTGAAGGCGGCGAGCTCGGTGAGCACGCGGTCTATCAGGCTCTCTTCGCCGGATGCGCGCGCCACGGTGTCCTTCAGGCGCGGAAAGCCGAACATGTCGCGCTCGGGGTCGTGGGACTCCACGATGCCGTCGGAGTGCAGCAGCACACTGTCGCCGGGGGCCAGCGTGGCCTCCTTCTCCTCGTACTCCATGCCGGGCATGAGCCCGAGCGGCATGCCGCGTGCCCGCAACTCGTCGACGCCGTGGGCGGTCTTGACGTAGGGCACGTCGTGCCCGGCGTTGGCGAAGCGCAGGAGGCCGCTGTCGCGGTCGAGCACCCCGTACAGGCAGGTCACGAACATCGCCTTTGGCATGTCCGGGCAGAGCTGGTCGTTGACCCGACCCAGCACCTCACCCGGCTCGATCAGCCGCTGCGCTGAGGCCCGGAGCAGGCTGCGTGTGGCCGACATCACCAGCGCGGCCGGCACCCCCTTGTCGGTCACGTCTCCCACCACGAACCCGACCCGGCCGTCGGGCAGCGGGATCACGTCGTAGAAGTCGCCCCCCACTTCGCGCGCGGGGCGGTAGTAGGCGGCCACCTGCCAGCCCGGCATCTCGGGGAGCTCCTTCGGGAGGAAGTTCTGCTGGATCAGCCTGGCCACCTCGAGCTCTGACTCGAAGCGCTGGCGCGTGACGGCCTCAGCCTCCTGCTCGCGTACGAGCTGGCCGACCCTCAGCGCCGGCG
Source organism: Thermoleophilaceae bacterium (assembly GCA_013695855.1). Lineage (GTDB taxonomy): Bacteria > Actinomycetota > Thermoleophilia > Solirubrobacterales > Thermoleophilaceae > JACCZR01. The sequence continues at coordinate 584 of JACCZR010000253.1, read as the reverse complement.
CCGCCTGCGCGGCGAGGTTGTCGAGCAGCTTGCGGTCGTCGGAGGAGTAGTCCTGCTCGGAAAGCCGTGGCCCGAGGTTCAGCACGCCGATCAGCTCGCCCTGGCTCACCAGCGGCACGGCCAGCCTGACCCCGGCTGCCTTCAGCTCGCGCAGCGCCGGCGAGTCGAGCTCCAGCGCGTCGATGTCCACCGCCTCGCTCGCGCTTTGGAAGTACGCGAGCAAGGGATCGTTCGGCCCGATCTCGACGGGCGCCTGCTCGGGCGGGGCGCTCGCGGCAGCCGGCGCCCCCTCGATGGAGGCGTCGGCGGCAGCGGTCGCGCGGTCGGGGCGCTTCAGCTTGCGCCGGAAGGATCTCGTCAGAGCGGTCATGCGTGTTCCTTTTCTACGCGAGTGGCGTCCGGGAAACGTTACGAGAGTCGCGCGCGCTCATGAGCCGGCCCTCGGCGCTCGCAGCCAGACAGAAACGTGCGCCGGTTGCATCGTGTCCACGACCACCGACCGCAGCTCTGCCCTCAGGGCGTCGAGGTCGACCTCGTCGCGCAGGTGTGCGCCGAAGCGCTCGAGCGTCTGGGCGGCGTCGTAC
>JACCZR010000237.1 GCA_013695855.1 Thermoleophilaceae bacterium | reverse complement strand
CCCCACGGCGCTCCGACGACCACCCGAGTGCGGCCGGGCCAGTCCGGGCACCCGGCCCCGGTGGTGCCGAGTCCCACGCCGGCGGCACCGCGGTCGCGGACGACCTCAACGCGCGGCGCGCCGAGCTCGCTCGCCTCGAGGAGCGCCTGCGGGCAAAGGAGGCCTCGCTGGACGGACAGCTCTCCGACCTGGCGGGGCGCGAGCAGTCGCTCGGGGACCGGGAGCGCAACCTCGCCCATCGCGCCACCCAGCTCGACGAGGGCCGCTCCAACCAGGTCCGAGAGCTCGAGCGCCTCGCCGGGCTGAGCGCCGGGCAGGCCAAGCAGCTCCTCATGCGCGAGCTCGAGGATGAGCTGCGCCACGAGTCCGCGCGCCTCATCCGCCAGGTCGAGGAGGAGACCAAGCGCGACGCCGAACGCCGCGCTCGCAACATCCTCTCGACGGTCATGCAGCGCGTGGCGGGCGGCCACGCGATCGAGACGACGGTCTCGGTGGTCGAGCTGCGCTCCGACGACCTCAAGGGCCGCATCATCGGCCGTGAGGGGCGCAACATCCGGGCGCTGGAGACCCTCACCGGGGTCGACTTCATCATCGACGACACGCCGGGGGCCGTCCTGCTCTCTGGCTTCGACGGCGTGCGACGGGAGATAGCCCGCCTGACCCTGAACAAGCTCCTCTCCGACGGACGGATCCATCCTGCGCGGATCGAGGAGGCCTACGGCCAGGCGCGCTCGGAGATCGACCGGCACGTGGTGGAGGTGGGGGAGAGGGCGGTCTACGAGGCCAACGTGGGCTCGCTGCACCCCGAGCTCACGCGCCTGCTCGGCCGCCTGCACTACCGCACGAGCTACGGCCAGAACGTGCTCGCCCACTCGATCGAGTGCGCGCGGCTGGCCTCGCTGCTGGCCGACGAGCTGGGCGTGAGCGCCAAGACGGCCGCGGGCGCCGCGCTGCTGCACGACATCGGCAAGGCGGTCTCCCACGAGGTCGAGGGGCCACACGCGCTCGTGGGAGGCGAGCTTGCGCGGCGCTACAAGGAGTCCGAGGCCGTGGCGCACGCCATGGAGTCCCACCACAACGAGGTCGAGCCGCAGACCGTGGAGGCCGTGGTCGTGCAGATAGTCGACTCGCTGTCGGGCGCGCGACCCGGGGCGCGGGGGGCGTCCCTCGAGCAGTACGTCACCCGCCTTCAGGATCTCGAGGCGGTGGCCACGCGCCACGAGGGCGTTGAGAAGGTCTACGCCATTCACGCCGGGCGCGAGATCCGGGTGATCGTCGAGCCCGGGAAGGTCGACGACGATGACGCCACGCGGCTCTCTCACCAGATCGCCCGCGATGTCGAGCGCGAGCTCGAGTACCCGGGCCAGATCAAGATCACGGTGATCCGCGAGAGCCGGTCCACCGACATCGCCCGCTGAGACATCTCGCATTCTGTCCGGAGGCCGGTTAGGGTCGCGTTTCACATTTGGCGCTTTGACCCAAGCGCCGCCTGGCCCCTTCGAAAGGAATCGCATGTCCCGCTCACGCCGGAAGTGTCTCGTCGCCGCCGTCCCGCTCGTCGTACTGCTCGCCGCGGGATGCGGCGAGGACGACAAGAAGGCGAGCGAGTCGAACAAGCCCAAGACGCTGGTGATCACGGCCTCGGGCGCCGGCAAGGCGGTGAAGCTCTCCGTACCCGCCACGGCGGAGGCGGGCGTGACCCAGATCCGCTTCGACAACCAAGCTAAGTCCGGCCGGAGCGCAGAGCTCGTCCGCCTCGAGGGCGATCACACCGCCGAGGATGTGGCCAAGGTGATCTCAAACGAAGGCGGCCCGATCCCCCCCTGGCTGACCGACGGCGGCGGGGTCGGCGGAGTCGAGCCCGGGCAGACGGGGACCGTGACCGAGCAGCTTCGCGAAGGCAGGTACGTCGTGACGTCGTCCGAAGAGGACGAGAAGCCGGTGACCGCTGAGCTGACCGTGAAGGCCGGGGAGGGCGGCGGCCAGCTGCCCCGAGCCACCGGCAAGATCGATGCCAAGGAGTATTCGTTCACCACGAGCGGGCTGAAGGCGGGCCCCCAGAAGGTGGAGTTCGCCAACACGGGCAAGGAGCTGCACCACGCGATCGGCTTTGCGGTCAAGCCGGGCAAGACGCCCGCCGACCTGAAGAAGTTCTTCGAAAGCGAGGGGAAGGGCCCGCCGCCGTTCGAGGAGAAGGGCATGTTCTCGACGGCGGTCATCGACGGCGGTCAGCGCCAGGTCATCGACCTCGACCTCAAGTCGGGCAAGTACGCACTCGTGTGCTTCATCCAGGACCGCAAGGGCGGGCCGCCGCACGTCGCCAAGGGCATGCTCTCGGAGGTGACGGTTCCCTAAGGGAGGCTGATCTATCCTCGGCGGCGTGCCCGCGTCGCCGAGGACCTACCACCTGACGACGTTCGGGTGTCAGATGAACGAGCACGACTCCGAGCGCATGAAGGGCATGCTCGGGTCGCTCGGCTACCACGAGGCGCCAGCGCGCGAAGATGCCGAGCTGATCCTCTTCAACACCTGCTCGATCCGCGAATCGGCCGACAACCGCTTCGTCGGCCACCTGGGTGAGGCGAAGCGGCTGAAGTCCGAGGATCCGGGGCGGGTGATCGGCGTGGGCGGCTGCTGGTCGCAGTCGCTGAAGGAGAGGGTGTTCGAGATGTTCCCCTTCGTGGACGTGGCCTTCGGCCCGGGGCAGATCCACCGCCTGGCCGAGTTTCTGACCAGCGACAGCCTCACAGCGCAGGGCTACTTCGAGTTCGAGGGCTTCACGGGCCATCTGCCCGCCCGGCGTGAGCGCGCCTTCCAGGGCTGGGTGCAGATCTCGGTGGGGTGCAACTGCGTCTGCTCCTACTGCATCGTGCCGTCCACCCGCGGGCGCGAGGTCTCC
>JACCZR010000207.1 GCA_013695855.1 Thermoleophilaceae bacterium | reverse complement strand
GACCAGGCTGCTGATCGCCAAGGCCAGGCGCGAGCAGCGCTTTCGCCCGCGTGCGGCGAGGATCGACGCGACGGTGATCGAGGCAGATGTCAAGTACCCGACCGACGCGGGCCTCGCCGCGCACGGGGTGCGCGCACTGGCCCGGGCAGGCAAGAAGCTCGCCGCCAAGGTCGGCGAGCCAATGACGGCGGTCAGGGATCGCTCGCGCTCGATGGGCCGCAGGCTGCGGGCGATCTCGCGCACGATCCGTCGGCGCTCGGGCGAGGCCAAGGCCGAGGTGCTCGAGCTGACCGAGCAGACCGGCGCGCTGCTGCAACGCTCGGTCAAGGAGGCCAAGCGGATGGCCGCCAAGGCCAGGGCCAAGGCACGCGGGCGCGGCGCGAAGGCCAAGCAGATCAAGCAGCGCGTCAAGGGCGAGAAGATCAGCGACCGCCTCGTCTCGCTGGCCGACCCCGACGCGCGGCCGATCCGCAAGGGCAAGCTCGGCAAGCCCAACGAGTTCGGCTACGTCGCCCAGCTCTGCGAGGTCCCGCCCAACACCGAGCGCGGCGCGCGCGGCTTCAGCCTGCCGGCGGCGACCGCACAGGGCAACCCCGGCGAGAACACGCTGCTGGCCCAGACGGCCTCCGAGCTGCAGCGCCTGGGGCTCTGCCCGCGCGAGGTGGCCCTCGACGGCGGCTTTCAGACCGGCCCCACCGCCGAGACGCTCAAGTCACTGGGACCAGAGCGAACCTTCGTCGCCGGGCGCCAACAGCCCGGGTCGCGGCGCACCCAGCGCCGCCTGCGCTACCGCACCGGCGCCGAGGGACGAATCAGCCACCTCAAACGCGGCTACGGGCTGAGCCGAAGCCGCCTCAAAGGAGACCAAGGCCAGCGGATCTGGACCGGATGGGCCACCCTGACCTACAACCTCGACACCTACACCCGACTGGCCTGACCCAGCGCGGGAGGCGAACCAGCCAGACCCCGAAGGCGGCCAGAATCGAGAGTGATCCACTCCCCGACGCGAGCGATTTCCCGCCCCAGCGCCGCTGACACCCTCACCCGGGCGTATATCCGCGGGAAGTAACTATGGCCGGTACAGCGGACGCGCCTTGAAGCGCTCGCGCACGAGGAACCACGCGGGCTTGAGTTGCCCGTCGTAGGTCATGAGGCCCTTGTTGTGGCGGGTTGTCGGGAATTGCGGCGCGCGGGCTCCCGCGCCGCCCGTCCAGCCGGGGAAGATCTCGAACTCGCGCAGCGTCCAGTAGATCGAGCCCGACAGGAAGGGCGCGTTGTCGAGCACGTCGAGCGTGTCCCGGGTGAAGTTGGTCTGGAAGGCGTAGCTGCCCTTCTTGTCGGGCGGGTCCGAGGCGTTCTCGGGTCGCGCCTCGGCTCCGAACTCGGTGACCACCAGCGCCTGGCCGGGGAAGGTCGCCCTCATGTAGGCGAGGTAGTCGGGCAGCGACGCGAAGACGGGCGCGCGGCGGTACCAGCCGAAGTACTCGTTGAGGCCGATGATGTCGAAGTACTTGGTGTACGCCCGCTGGGGGCCGATCTGCGGGCCGGTCTTGATGTCCACCGAAACCGGCAGCGTCGGGTCGAGCTCCCTTGCCTTCTTTGACCCGTTCTTGAGATACAGGCTGGTGGTGGAGGACTGGTCGGGGTAGTGCACCAGCTCGTTGGCCACCGAGTGGGTGATGACCGAGGGATGGCTGCGAGCGGCCTTGACCGTTCCCTCGAGCTGTCGGTAGGCCTTCGCACGGTCCGCGCTGCGTCCCAGGAGGCGGTCGCGCTGCCAGACAGGCGCCTGGTTCCAGACCAGGATCCCGTGCCGGTCGAGCTTTTGGAGCAAACGCTCGTTGAGGGAGTAGTGGGTTCGGGTCACGTTGGCCCCCACGGCCTTGAGGTCAAAGATGATGCGGTTCATGTCGTTCTCGGTGAGGGCGGTTCCGCTCCCCGGCATGTCCTCGTGGATCGAGGTGCCGCGCATGTCGATCGCGCGGTTGTTGAGCCGCAGCCGCCCGCCCCGCACCGAGACCTGGCGCAGGCCGGTCCGGATGGTCCGAGACTGCTGGACCTTGCCTCCAAGCCGCACCACGACCTTCGCGCGGTAGAGCCGGGGTGACTCGGGCGACCACAACTGGGGCCTGCGAATCGGCACCGCCAAGCGGATGGGGCGATTGCGCTTGCCCTGCTTTCGCAGCTTCACCACGCGCTTGGTGATCCGCCCGCCGGGGGCGCGGAAGGTGGTCTCCACAGTGGGCTGGATCATGCCCTTGCCGCCGAGCTTCTGCATGGTCCCGTCCACCAGGAACTTCGCGCTGCAGCCCGTGGCCTGGCCGCGACAGCGGACCTTGGACATGATCCCGAGGTCCTTGACGTTGGCGCGTCCGGCCGGGATCAGGCGGACCGGGCGGATGATCCCTCCCCAGTTCCACCAGCCCTCGGCCAGCTGGCGGTCCTTGCGGTTGTCGACGATCACGGTGAGCTCGTTGGTGCGTTTGGGGCGCAGGCCCTTGGCCTCGATCTCGAAGGGGATGTAGGGGGTCTTGCTGCGGCCGATCCGCTTGCCGTTGAGCAGCACCCCGGCGTTGCGGCGCACGCCCTCGAAGCGCAGCAGCCAGCGAAAGCCCTTGGGCGTGGCCGGGCCGCGGAAGCGGATGCGGTAGCGGCGCACGGTGCCCGAGTAGGCGCTCTTCTTGGCCACAGGGTCGAAGACGGAGGGCACTCCGGTGTCGATGTAGGCACCCGGCTGCGGCGCCGGGGTGGCGGGAGCGTCGGTCGGGGTGCTCGGCGTCCCGGTGCCTTCCTCGGGTGGGGCGTCCTGCACCTCTCCGGGCTGAGCGGACTGCGAGCGGATCTGCCAGCCGTTGACGAGGGTCTTGCCGCTCGGCGGAGCGGCCTCGGCAGCGGCCACCGGAAGGAGGCAGGCGACGACGGCCGCGCCGGCGAGCAGGCGTGCAGGGGCGAGCAATGGCCAGGACGAAAACCGCATCGCTAAGCGGACAAACGTAGAGATCGGCCCGGAGTTGCGCTGCACCTCGCCTCGGAGCCTTGTGACATGGCGCCGGCCACCCCCACCCGGACGTTGCTCTGGCCCTCCGGGTGCGCCTTTCATCGCCGGAGCGCATCCTGAGCTTCGGTGTTCAGGCTGCGCGGGACCGGCGGCGCAACAGGACCACCGCGAGGATTGATGCGAGTACCGATGCCCCGAGGACGGCCGCCGCGGCGCGCTCCTGCGCCGCGACGTCGGTGAACGCCAGCCGTGCGAGAAGGAGGCTGACGGTGTAGCCAATCGCGCCGAGGACCGCAACGGGAAGCACATCCCCCCATTGCACTCGGTCCGGGAGGCTCCCAAGGCCGAGCCGGACCGAGAGCCGCGCGCCACCAAGAATGCCGACGACCTTGCCGACCAAGAGTCCCGCGAAGACTCCGACGGCGACCTTGTCGTCGACCGCGTCGGCGACGGCACCGAGCGATATTCCTGCCGCCGCGAGCGCGAAGACCGGGACCGCGATGCCGGCCGAGATCGGATGGAGGCGATGCTCGAGTCGCTCACCAGCGGGGTGCTTGTCTCCGGGCCGAGATCGCACGGGTGTGAGCAGGCCGAGCAGGATGCCTGCGACGGTGGCGTGCACGCCACTTGCATGGACGCAGATCCAGGCGACGACGGCCAACGCCCAAAGGAGCCAAGCCCGGTCGAGCCGGTGACGGAACGCGAGCCAGTACAGCGCGCTGACCGCGAGGCCGCCGGCAAGCCAGGCGGGTGAGAGGTCGGCAGTGAAGATGATGGCGATGAGGACGATTGCCAGCAGATCGTCGATAACCGCCAGGGACAGCAGCAGGATGCGGACGCCGGAGGGCAGCACCGAGCCCGCGAGGGCGAGAACGCCGAGCGCGAACGCGATGTCGGTGGCAATCGGGATCGCCCAAGCCCCGTCGTCTGCGGCCGCGCCCCCAGACACCGCCAAGGCGACAAGGGCGGGGACGATCATCCCTCCGACGGCGGCAAAGAGCGGCAGCGCCGCTGCGCGGCGGTCCGCCAACTCCCCGACGACCAGTTCGCGCTTGAGCTCCAGGCCGGCGACGAAGAAGAAGATGGCGAGTAGACCGTCGGCCGCCCAGTCACCCAGCGTCAGGTCCAGGTGCAGCCAGGCAGGGCCGACCGCGGTTCCGGCGTCCCATACGGCGCGGTAGGAGCTCTCGGAGACGTTCGCCCAGAGGAGTGCGAGGCCCGTCGCGGCGAGCAGCAGCTGGCCGCCCGTCGTCTCCTGACGCAGAAACTCGGCGAAGCCTTCGGCGCCTGCCGCCGCCCGCGACTGGCCGGGACGGCGAGCACTGGGGGACTCGAGCGCAGAGCGGATTCTGGCAGCGAGAGCGAGGCTACCCGAGCGCCGGTTTTCGCCTCGATCCTCGTGCACCTACGCCATAGTCACGCCCGCAACCGACCAGGAGGACCACTTGGAGAGCTGGGACATCGCCTCGCTCGACCTGCAGCCCCACCACCCGCAGGTGCTTCGCTCCGACGAGCACACACGCGCGATCGCGATCAACTTACCCGCGGGCGAAACGTTGCAGGAGCACGAGACCCACGA
>JACCZR010000205.1 GCA_013695855.1 Thermoleophilaceae bacterium | reverse complement strand
GTAGCGGCGTCGTAGAGATCGAAGAAGCCGCGGGCGCGGCGCACGGCGCCGTCGGAGAGCTCGAGGTAGTGCAGGCCGTGTAGTGACAGCTCGCGGCCCGTGGCGGGGAGCACCTCGAGCTCGCCGTCGTGGCGGCCGGTCAGGCGCCAGGGCACGCAGGCGTGGCGACCATCGCCCAGCGCTGACGAGATCCGCTCGATGCTCAGGTCGGGAATGGCCCGTCGCAGCAGCAGAGCGTGGTCGTCCAGCGCAGCGGGCCCGGCCAGGGGCTCCACGGCGATCGGGTCCTCGTAGTGGACGTCGGGCGTGCACAGGCCCTCGAAGCCGCGTCCCTCGAATGCGCCGGTGAAACTCGAGGCCAGCAGTTCGAGCGGCGAACGCGCCAGCCCGCTCACGACGGCCCGTTCACGACAGCTCGGGCACGCCCTCCGGCGGGGTCGAAGCCCGGGCGTAGAGGCGATGGGGGATCCGTCCTGCTTCGCGGGCGTCGCGCCCGGCCTCCACCGCCAGGCGCATCGCCCTCGCCATGCGTGCCGGGTGCTCGGCCCGGGCCACCGCGCTGGCCAGCAGCACGGCGTCGCAGCCGAGCTCCATGGCCAGCGTGGCGTCGGATGCTGTCCCGATCCCCGCGTCGAGCACAACGGGCACCTCGGCCTCCTCGACGATGAGTCGCAGGTTGTAGGGGTTGGCGATGCCCATGCCGCTGCCGATGGGGGATCCCAGCGGCATCACCGCCGCGCAGCCGGCGTCGGCCAGCCGGCGTGCGAGCACAGGGTCGTCGCTGGTGTAGGGCAACACGGTGAAGCCGTCGGCCACCAGCTCCTCGGCTGCCTCGAGCAGCTCGACCGGATCGGGCAGCAGCGTGCGGTCGTCGCCGATGACCTCGAGCTTGACCCAGTCGGTCTCGAAGGCCTCGCGCGCCAGCTTGGCGGTGGTCACGGCGTCGCGGGCGGTGAAGCAGTGCGCGGTGTTGGGCAGCAGCTGCACCCCCGCCCGCTCGAGCACCTCGACCAGCGAGCCGCGCGCCGAGGGGTCGACCCGGCGCAGGGCGAGCGTGGCCATCTCCGCGCCCGAGGCCTCGAGCGCCTGCGCCAGCGAGTCGAGAGTGCGAAAGCCGCCGGTGCCGATGATCAGGCGCGAGGCGAAGCGGCGGCCGGCGATCTCGAGGTCAGTGGTCACGGTCGAGGGGCCACCTAGCCACCCTGCACCGCCTGGAGGACCTCCACGCTCTGACCATCGCTCAGCGACGTGCGACCCCAGGCACCTCGCGAAACCACCTCGCCGTCCACCGCCACCGCCACGCCGCGCTCGGGAGCCTCGGCAGCCGCCACGGCGTCGGCCACCGTGGCCGGATCGCCCAGCTCGCGCGCCTCGCCGTTCAGGACGACGGAGATCACGCGCCCGCGAGCGCCCTCGGGCGCTCCCCGGTCAGCTCGCCCGCGACCAGCTCGGCGGTGAGGGGGGCGAGCAGCACGCCGTTTCGGTGGTGACCGGTGGCCAGCACCAATCCCTCCTCGGCGCCGGGCCCCACCAGGGGCAGGTTGTCGGGTGTGCCGGGCCGCAGACCGGCCCGGGCTCGGACCAGCTCCAGCTCCCCCACGTCGGGAAGCACCTCGCGCGCGCACTCGAGCAGGCGAAAGACCCCATCGGCGGTCACCGCCTTGTCGAAGCCCTGCTCTTCCACCGTGGCGCCCAGGATCACCCGGCCCCCGTCACGGGGCACCAGGTAGCAGCGCGGCGTGCGCACCACGCGGCTAAGCGGGGCTGCTCGGGCGCCGCGCACACGCAGCTCGAGCAGCTGACCTTTGACCGGCCGGACGGACCCCGCGCCCAGCTCTGCGCTCCACGCGCCGGCGGCGAGCACGACCGTCCGGCCACGGACCTCCTCGGAGGACTCGAGGCGCACACCGGCGATGCGCCCGTCCGCTCGCAGCAGCCCCTCTACCGACTCGTCCTCGCGCAGCTCCCCGCCCTCGACGCGCAGCGCCTCGACGAGGGCGTCCAGCACCAGCGAAGGCTCCACGCTCGCGTCGCCGGGGGCGTCGATGCCACCTGCCACGCGCGTAGAGAGGCCCGGCTCGACGCGCCGCAGGGCCCTCGGACCGAGCCACTGTGCTTCGAGGCCGAGCTCGCGCTGCAGCCCGTGCAGCCGACGCAGCTCCTCGGCGTCGTCGCGGTCGGCGGCCACCACCAGCGCGCCGTCCTCGCGCAGCGCCGAGCCCACGCCCAGCTCGTCCGCAAAGGCCGGCCACAGCTCGCGAGCCGCCAGGTTCATGCGCAGCAGGCGGTCCTCGCCGAAGTCCGCCTCGGTGACCGGGGCGAGCATCCCGGCGGCCACGCCGGAGGCACCGGACCCGGCCGTCTCTCGCTCGAGCACGACCACCGACAGGCCCCGCCGCGCGGCCTCGCGCGCACAGGCGAGCCCGATCACGCCACCGCCCACGACGATCGTGTCGTAATGAATCGAGCTGGACAAGCCTGACCCTCCTTTCCGACGGGGGGTCGCGCCTCGGTCTTCCTGCGCCGGCAGTAGATCGAGCGAGCGGTGCTCGGCCGGCCAGCGCCCGGCCTGCGCTCCTTCGCTACTACGCGGATCAGGTTCGACGGTCGGCGGCGACCCAGCCGCCCTCTCAGCCCGGTCTGGCCCAGGCTCCCGTGACCTCTCGGATGGTAGTGGGGCCACCAACCCCGCGGGCTAGTAGCGGCGGGTGGGCGCGTCGCGTGGATCGCGCCCGCGCCCCTCGTCGCCTCCGCTGATCATCACGACCAGCGAGACGGCCAGAGCCAGAACGCCCACGATGATCAGGATCAGCCCGACCGTCTGGAGGTCGATGCCGGTGATTGTGAGGTCGACCGCGAAGCGCAGGATGGCCCCGACGGCGATGAGGACTATGGACGTTCCGATGTACATGTTGCTAAGAGTGTGCCCTACAGTCCGGCCAGGGGGCGCCGTGATCCCTACCGCACCTCCTGGGACCTTGTCGCGCCGCTGGGCGCAACTTCGGCCGGTCGGCCTTGTTCTTTCGGGGCGGTCGGTACGCCACGCACAGGACTCGCCATGTCACGACTTCGCACAGCCCTACTGCTCACGCTCGCTTCCACGGCGCTGGTCCCAGCCGCCGCCGAGGCCTCCAGCCGCCAGCTGAGCGTCATGCAGGACGACGCCCGCATCCTCAACTCGACGCCCGACGCGCGCAGGGCGACCCTCGACGAATTCCGAGCGCTCGGGACAGACGTCGTCAAGGTGCAGGTCGTCTGGCGCGACATCGCCCCCTCCTCCCGGCCGAGCGATCCCTCCAACCCCTCTGCCTACTCCTGGGCGATCATCGACGACGCGGTGGCCAACATCCGCAGCCGCGGCATGCGCCCCTTTCTGACCGTCGGCGGACGGGCGCCCAACTACGCCACAGGCCGCCAGACCTCGCGCAACAACGGCACCTTTCGCCCCAGCGCATCGGAGCTCGAGCTGTTCACCCGCGCCGCCGGCCGGCGCTACGCGGGCCTGGTCGACATCTGGTCGATCTGGAACGAGCCCGGTCTCAGCAGCTGGATCCAGCCCCAGCGCGACAGCCGCCGGCGCCCGCTCTCGCCCGGCATCTACCGCAACCTCTACCTGGCCGGCCGCCGGGGGCTCGTGAGCTCCGGTCACGCCGGCGACACGATCCTGATCGGCGAGCTGGCCCCCCTCGGCGCCCGCAGCACGAACAAGGTCGGCCCCGTGGAGTTCATCCGCGAGATGGCCTGCCTGGACAAGAACTACCGCCCGTTTCGAGGGAGCGCCCGCACCGCCCGCGGATGTCCCTCGAGCCTGCCGCAGATCCCAACCTCCGGCCTGGCCTACCACCCCTACACCTCGCGGCAGGGCCCGCGCTCGATCCCGCGCAACCGCAACGACGCGCCCATCGGCGCGCTCTCGCGCGTCACCCGCGCGCTGGATCGCGTGGCCCGGCGCGGCCGCCTCGCCCGGGGGCGATCGATCTGGATCACCGAGTTCGGCTTCCAGAC